>NZ_JABAEE010000013.1:25842-100068 GCF_023701885.1 Pseudomonas sp. CG7
TCTGGGAGCAGCACGGTCCTGTGGCGAGGGAGCTTGCTCCCGCTGGGTCGCGCAGCGGACCCCAGAAAGCGATGAGCGCTGCGCACTGGAGCGCCAGCCCGGTCAAGCGGGAGCAAGCTCCCTCGCCACAAAAGCTTCCCAGCCATCACGGCACAGATTGATCAACAGTAAACATTGTGAGCGAGCTTGCTCGGGCGCGAAAGCGGTTTGGCATTCAACATTGATGCTGGCTGAGCCGACGCTATCGCGAGCAAGCTCGGCTCCCACATTGGATCTCCAGTGGAAATAAGCCTTGTGCCGGGCCCCGGCCTCCCGTGGGAGCGAGCGAGGGTGGAGGGTCAATTTGCAGTGATGTTGGATACCCACAAGGTTTCTGGGAGCAGCACGGTCCTGTGGCGAGGGAGCTTGCTCCCGCTGGGTCGCGCAGCGGCCCCCAGAAAGCGATGAGCGCTGCGCACTGGAGCGCCAGCCCGGTCAAGCGGGAGCAAGCTCCCTCGCCACAAAAGCGTCCCAGCCATCACGGCACAGATTGATCAACAATAAACATTGCGGGAGCGAGCTTGCTCGCGAAAGCGGTTTGGCATTCAACATTGATGCAGGCTGAGCCGACGCTATCGCGAGCAAGCTCGGCTCCCACATTGGATCTCAGTGGATATAAGCCTTGTGCCGGGCCCCGGCCTCCTGTGGGAGCGAGCCTGCTCGCGATAGCGGCCTGGCATTTACCATTGATGCAAGCTGAGCCGGCGCCTTCGCGAGCAGGCTCGCTCCCACATTTTTTCCGAGTTGCTCTCAGGTATCGTGCTCGCCACGAGTCCATTGTGGGAGCGAGCTTGCTCGCGAAAGCGGTTTGGCATTCAACATTGATGCAGGCTGAGACGACGCTATCGCGAGCAAGCTCGCTCCCACATTGGAGCTTCGGCGGATATAAGTCTTGTGTCCGGCCCAGTTCCCCTGTGGATAAGTCTGCAGGCATAAAAAAGCCCCGCCTGGCGTTACCAGGCGGGGCTTTTTACTGGGCGGTGGAATCAGGCGTGAGGTTTAGGCTCGTGCTCTTTTTCCAGGGCTTCAGTGTGACGCGGTGCGATTTCTTCAGCGACGTGCTGAGGTTCGTCGAACGTCGGAGTCGATTCAACCGGGGCCTCTGCGACCGGGGCAGGGGCTGCCTCGGCGACTTCTTCCACGACTGGAGCTGGCTCGGCGGCAGGCGCTTGAGCGGCGGCAGCGGCAGCTTGTTCGGCTTCCTTCTGCAGACGCTCGGCTTCACGCTTGCGACGACGCACTTCACGTGGATCGTTCGGCGCGCGGCCATTCGCGGTCAGGGCACTGGCCGGTGCAGGCTCTTCCAGCGGGGCAGGGGCTTCGGCAACCACCGGCGCTTCGACCACTGGAGCAGGCTCGACCACTTCTGGCTCGACCGCTTTCACGGGCTCTGGTGCCGGCGCAGGCTCGACAACCGGTGCCGGTGCGGCAGGCTCGGCGGTCCAGTTGAACGCCGTCTGCTCTTCGCGGACAGGCTCGGGTGCCTTTTCCTCGGCCGGTGCTTCGACGACCGGTTCGGCAGCCACCACTGGCGTCTCGACGACCGGTGCAGGCTCGGCGGCGACTTCAGCTTCAGCTTCAGGCTGGGCTTCAGACGTCGGTGCGAGTTCCACTTCTGGCGAAGCGGTGGCTTCTACCGGGGTGGTGGCTTCGACCGCAGGCGCTTCAACCGGCGCGCTTTCCACCGCAGCGGTGGCACGTTCGGCTTGTTCGTGCGCCTGGGCTTCGGCCGGAGCGCTGATCGCGCTGCTGGCAACGGCCGCCGTCACGGCCAGGCCGGCAGCCAGGTCCGCAGCGCTTGGCGCTTCGGCGTTTTCGCTGGACTCGGACTCTTCCGAACCTTCGATCACGTTGCCGTTGGCGTCGCGTTGACGCTCACGACGGTTGCTGCGACGACGCTGGCCACGGGAGCGGCGGCGTGGACGATCACCTTCGGCGGTGTCCTGGCCGGCTTCCTGCAACTGCTCTTCGGCGTTCAGCACTTCTTCTTCGCTGGCAGCGGCGGCTGCCTGCTCAGCGCGAGGCTGGCGCTCCTCACGTGGCGGACGCGGCGCGCGTTCTTCACGAGGCGGGCGAGCCGGACGCTCTTCAGCAGTGGCAGCAGCCACGGCCGGGGCGGCATCCAGTGGCTCGCGCAGTTCGCGAACACGCTCTTCACGCTCGCCACGTGGCTTGCGATCTTCACGCGGTGCGCGCGGCTGGCGTTCTTCACGCGGCGGACGCGGTGCGCGTTCTTCGCGGGCTACGGCTGGCGCTTCCTCACGGGCTTCGCGCGGTTGGCGTTCTTCACGCGGCGCACGTGGCGCGCGCTCTTCACGCGGTGCACGTTCTTCGCGAGGCTTGCGCTCTTCGTCGCGACGACCGTTGCGGTTGCGGGTTTGCTGGCGACCGTTGCGGCGTTCTTCGTTGCGGGCCGGACGCTCGGTAGCGGCAGGCTTGGCGCCGGCGGCCGGGGCAGCAGGCTCTTCCTTGATTGCAAACAGGCTGTCCAGCGACTTCACCAGGCCTTTGAACAGGCTGGGCTCCGGGGCTGCGGCCGGGGCGGCAACCGGGGCAACCACTTCGGTCGGAACCGGAGCGTTGGCGCGGGCCGGTGCGGTCTTGACCGCGGCTTCCTGGCGAACCAGGGTGCGAGTGGCGGCGGCCGGCTGGACTTCTTCCACTTCGGCAGCGGCAGCAGCGATTTCATAGCTGGACTGGTTGGTGTGGGCTTCCGGGCTGTCATCGCGCAGGCGCTGCACTTCGAAGTGCGGCGTCTCGAGGTGATCGTTCGGCAGGATGACGATACGGGCGCGGGTGCGCAGTTCGATCTTGGTGATCGAGTTGCGTTTTTCGTTGAGCAGGAACGCGGCCACCGGGATCGGCACTTGGGCGCGAACTTCGGCGGTGCGGTCTTTCAGGGCTTCTTCTTCGATCAGGCGCAGGATCGCCAGGGACAGCGACTCGACGTCGCGGATGATGCCGGTGCCGTTGCAACGCGGGCAAACGATGCCGCTGCTTTCGCCCAAGGATGGACGCAGGCGCTGACGGGACATTTCCAGCAGGCCGAAGCGCGAGATACGACCGACCTGTACGCGGGCGCGGTCGGCTTCCAGGCATTCACGGACCTTTTCTTCCACGGCGCGCTGGTTCTTGGCCGGGGTCATGTCGATGAAGTCGATGACAATCAGGCCGCCAATGTCGCGCAGGCGCAACTGCCGGGCGATTTCCTCGGCCGCTTCTAGATTGGTCTGCAGGGCGGTTTCTTCGATGTCGCTGCCTTTGGTGGCGCGCGCCGAGTTGATGTCGATGGACACCAGGGCTTCGGTCGGGGCGATGACGCTGGAGCCGCCGGACGGCAGTTCGACGACGCGCTGGAAGGCGGTCTCGATCTGGCTTTCGATCTGGAAACGGTTGAACAGCGGAACGCTGTCTTCGTAGAGCTTGATCTTGCTGGCGTACTGCGGCATCACCTGGCGAATGAAGGTCAGGGCTTCGTCCTGGGCTTCGACGCTGTCGATCAGCACTTCGCCGATGTCCTGGCGCAGGTAATCGCGGATGGCACGGATGATCACGTTGCTTTCCTGGTAGATCAGGAACGGCGCGGAGCGATCCAGCGAGGCTTCTTTGATGGCGGTCCACAGTTGCAGCAGGTAATCGAGGTCCCACTGCATTTCTTCGCTGCTGCGACCCAGGCCTGCAGTGCGCACGATCAGGCCCATGTCGGCCGGTGCGACCAAGCCATTGAGGGCTTCACGCAGTTCGTTGCGCTCTTCGCCTTCGATGCGACGGGAGATGCCGCCGGCACGCGGGTTGTTCGGCATCAGGACCAGGTAACGGCCGGCCAGGCTGATGAAGGTGGTCAGGGCGGCGCCCTTGTTGCCACGTTCTTCTTTTTCGACCTGGACGATGACTTCCTGGCCTTCGCTCAGGACGTCCTTGATGTTGACGCGGCCTTCAGGGGCCTTCTTGAAGTATTCGCGGGAGATTTCTTTGAGGGGCAGGAAGCCGTGGCGCTCGGAGCCGAAATCGACAAAGGCAGCCTCAAGGCTTGGTTCGATGCGAGTAATCCGGCCTTTATAGATGTTGGCCTTCTTCTGCTCGCGTGCACCGGATTCGATATCCAGGTCGTAGAGGCGCTGGCCGTCTACCAGTGCAACACGCAACTCTTCGGGTTGAGTTGCGTTAATCAGCATTCTTTTCATGTAGTACCGTCGGTTTCCGGGCTGCCGGAAACGGCGTTCGGCACACACGACTTCTCACGGTCGGTGTCAGGTGCGTCCTGGAGGTGGCAAGGCCATTCCAGTGTCCAGCGAGTTCGGCCCAATGATGGCGAAGTCGCGACGGACGCGTCCTGCTTGCTGGTACTCAAGCACTCAGTCAGGAGGAGGAATCAACCGGCGTCTGTGGACGAGATGAAGCGTCTAAATATAAGCCTAGTGCTACACAGTCCGACGGTTGTACGTCTCCACCCTACACGTATCCCTGATAATTCGGGTGCTGCCGCGCGCAGAATCCGCAGCGGGTTGGCATTTACCGTGAGCTCCGGAAGGGGAGGTCACGCATCATGGCTAATTTAGGCGTTGTTTCCGAAGCTCTCGCTCGGGGTCGTTCGCAGCTGACTGCACTTTGTGAACTGGCCGTGAATGTGGCGCGCAAAGCGAGTCAAAACTCTGCTTTGCGGCGTATCTCAGGCCTCATGTCACCTGCGCTCGTTACACCTGAAAACTCTACCGTTACGTAGCGAAAGCCCCGTAGGACGGCCTCTCGTCCTCGTGAATTGCGTTGGTCAGGGCCGGTTTTTGACCGCTGGTCCACTGTCCAGCCACTTTTGGCGGCGTTCGCGACTATAGCAGCAATGATTAAGTGCTTCAATTCCATAAAAAATTGTTATGATCGCCGCCATGACAACTACTGCCCCTTCGACCCCTGGCGTTCAACTGCTCGAGGTCTCGCCGGAATATGCCGGCCAACGAATCGATAATTTCCTGCTGGCCCGGCTCAAAGGCGTGCCCAAGACCTTGATCTACCGCATTTTGCGCAAAGGCGAAGTGCGAGTGAACAAAGGTCGGATCAAGCCTGAATACAAGCTCCAGGCCGGCGACATCGTGCGCGTGCCCCCGGTTCGCGTGCCCGCACGCGATGAGCCGGTGCCCCTGGCCCAGGGATTGTTGCAACGCCTTGAAGCCTCGATCGTCTATGAAGACAAGGCCCTGATCGTAATCAACAAGCCCGCGGGCATTGCGGTCCACGGCGGCAGCGGCCTGAATTTCGGCGTGATCGAAGCCTTTCGTCAGTTGCGTCCGGACGCCAAGGAACTGGAACTGGTCCATCGCCTCGACCGCGACACCTCCGGCCTGCTGATGATTGCCAAGAAACGCAGCATGTTGCGCCACCTGCACGAGCAGTTGCGCGGCGATGGTGTCGACAAGCGCTACATGGCGCTGGTGCGTGGGCGCTGGGAGACCTCCATCAAGCAGGTCCGTGCGCCGCTGCTCAAGAGCAACCTGCGTTCCGGCGAGCGCATGGTGGAAGTCAACGAGGAGGGCAAGGAGGCGCTGACGGTGTTCAAGGTATTGCGCCGTTTCGACGACTTCGCCACCTTGGTCGAGGCCAAGCCGGTGACTGGGCGTACGCACCAGATCCGCGTCCATACCCTGCACGCCGGCCACTGCATTGCCGGTGACAGCAAATATGGCGACGACGATTTCACCAAGGAAATCCGCGACCTGGGCGGCAAGCGCCTGTTTCTCCATGCCTATATGCTCACCGTGCCGCTGCCCGATGGTGGCGAGCTGAAGTTGCAGGCCCCGGTGGATGACATGTGGGCCAAGACCGTGGAGCGGTTGAGTGCATCCTGACTACAAATTGCTGATCTTCGATTGGGACGGCACTCTGGCGAACTCTGTTGGTCGGATTGTCGAAGCGATGCATGTCGCATCGGATCGTTCCGGTTTGGCCCGGTGCGACGATTTTGCAGTGAAGGGCATCATCGGCCTGGGATTGCCGGAAGCGATTCGCAGCTTGTATCCGGATATCGATGACGATGCGCTGGTGGTTTTTCGCCAGCACTATGCCGATCACTACATTGCGCTGGAGGCTGAGCCTTCGCCGTTGTTCGAGGGCGTGGTTCATACCCTTGAAACCTTGAAAGGCGAGGGTTATCGCTTGGCGGTCGCGACCGGCAAGGCTCGTCGGGGGCTGGATCGGGTATTGAAGGCCCATGGTTGGGATGATTATTTCGATATCACTCGTGCCGCCGATGAGACGGCCAGCAAACCGCATCCGTTGATGCTCGAGCAGATACTGGCCCATTGTGGGGTGGAGCCTGCGCAGGCGTTGATGGTGGGGGATTCCTCGTTCGACCTGCAGATGGCGCGTAACGCCGGCATGGGTTCGGTGGCTGTCAGCTATGGTGCGCAGTCCATCGAGGCGCTCAAGGCGTTCGAGCCGCGACTGGCGATCGACCATTTTCCTGAATTGCACGCCTGGCTGAGCCGGCGCGCTGATTAAGTCTGTTGAGGATGCATGTATGACCGATGAATGGAAGGCACCGGCCAAAGCGAGCGCTGACAACGGTGACGAAAAAAGCTGGAAGCTGTTGGAAAAGACCCTGCTGGCCGGGGTGGAAGAGCAGCGTCGTGCGCGCCGGTGGGGGATCTTCTTCAAGTGCCTGGTCTTTATCTATCTGTTTTTCGGCTTGGCGATGATCTACCAGGCGGTTGACGGGAAAACGAGTCCGGGAGGCGGTGCAGCCTATACGGCGGTCATCGATATCGAAGGCATGATCGCCGACAAGGAAGCGGCCAGCGCGGACAACATCATCGGTAGCCTGCGAGCTGCGTTCGAAGACTCGAAAGTCAAAGGGGTGGTGCTGCGCATCAATAGCCCGGGCGGCAGTCCGGTACAGGCCGGCTACGTCTATGATGAAATCGTTCGTTTGCGTGCGGCGCACCCGGACATCAAGCTCTACGCGGTGATTGCCGATCTCGGCGCCTCCGGTGCATATTACATCGCCAGTGCGGCGGACCAGATCTACGCCGACAAGGCCAGCCTGGTGGGTTCCATTGGCGTAACGGCGGCCGGTTATGGCTTCGTCGAGACGCTGGGCAAGCTTGGGGTGGAGCGTCGGGTCTATACCGCGGGCGAGCACAAATCCTTCCTTGATCCGTTCCAGCCGCAAAAACCTGAGGAAACGGCGTTCTGGCAGGGTGTGCTCGACACCACCCATAAACAGTTCATCGCCAGCGTCAAGAAAGGGCGGGGCGAGCGTCTGAAAGACAAAGAGCATCCAGAGTTGTTCTCCGGGCTGGTCTGGTCGGGCGAGCAGGCGTTGCCGCTGGGCTTGATCGATGGCCTGGGCAGCGCAAGTTCCGTGGCTCGGGATGTGATTGGTGAGAAAGAGTTGGTGGATTTCACCGTCGAAGAGTCACCGATCGACCGCTTCTCGAAGAAGCTGGGTGCCAGTGTCGCCCAGCATCTGGCGATGTGGATGGGGTTCCAGGGGCCTACGCTGCGCTAGGCGTCTCGCGATATAGTGGGTGCAAGTTCCCCTGTGGCGAGGGAGCTTGCTCCCGTTGGGCTGCGAAGCGGCCCCAGATTTTGCGGTCGCTGCGCAACCGAACGGGAGCAAGCTCCCTCGCCACGGATTTTAGCGCTAGGGAACCTGCACGCCCTCGGCCAGCAACATATCCACAAGACGAATCAACGGCAGCCCGATCAGGCTGGTGGCGTCTGGCCCTTCGGTGCTCTGGAACAGGCTTACGCCAAGCCCCTCGGCCTTGAAGCTGCCGGCGCAGTCGTAGGGTTGTTCAGTGCGCAGGTAGCGTTCGACGCGCCCAGGATCCAGGGTGCGCATGTTGACGGTAAACGGAACGCAATCGACCTGGCAGGCGCCGGTCTGGCTGTTGAGCAGTGCGAGGCCGGTCAGGAACGTGACCCTGGTGCCGCTGGCGGCCAGCAGTTGCTCGCGAGCATTGTCGAAGGTGTGGGGTTTGCCCAGGATGCGCTCGCCGAGCACGGCGACCTGGTCTGAACCGATGATCAGGTGTGCCGGATGGCTGTCGGCCAGCGCCAGGGCTTTTTCCCGGGCCAGGCGCTTGACCAGCTCGACGGCGGGCTCGCCGGGGCGATGGCTTTCGTCGATATCGGGTGAGCTGCAGACGAACGGCAGTCCCAGGCGGGCAAGCAATTCCCGGCGATAGACCGAGCTCGAGGCAAGTAATAAAGGCAGCATGGACGTCTCCAGGAGGCAGGGGTGAATTCTAGCGAGGCACGCAAGTGACGGACAGGGCTGAATTTCCTTTGACATGGCTGGGGGCATCCCTATAATGCTGCGCCTATGTTGAATGACCCGATTCCACCTCACGTTGACCCGCGCAAATTGGCTGACCGTGGCACCACCCTTCAAGGTGAACTGCTGCTGGCCGATTTGAAGAGACTCTGCGACCCGCTTTCCGACGATGTCGGTACGGTCCAGGCCAAATTCGTTTTTGAACGAGATGAACGTAAATCTGTGGTTATCCACAGCTTTATCGACACCGAAGTCAAAATGGTTTGCCAGCGTTGTCTTGAGCTGGTCACCCTGCCGATCCACAGCGAATGCAGTTACGCCGTGGTGAAGGAGGGTGCGAATACCCAGTCGTTGCCGAAAGGTTATGACGTGCTGGAACTGGGCGAAGATCCATTGGATCTGCAGTCACTGATCGAGGAGGAGCTTCTGCTCGCCTTGCCCATTGTGCCTGCTCATCATCCGGAAGAATGCCAGCAGCCGGCGGGAGCAGATGAGCCCGAACCGAGCGAGGACGAGGTAACGCGGTCCAACCCGTTCAGTGTATTGGCGCAGTTAAAGCGTGACCCAAACGTTTAGGAGTTAATCAATTATGGCTGTTCAGCAGAACAAAAAATCCCGCTCTGCCCGTGACATGCGCCGTTCGCACGACGCTCTCGAGGCTAGCACCCTGTCCGTAGAAAAGACCACCGGTGAAGTTCACCTGCGTCACCACGTATCGCCAGAAGGCGTATACCGTGGCCGTAAAGTGATCGACAAGGGCGCCGACGAGTAATCACTTGTCCGCTCAAGTCATCGCGATTGACGCAATGGGCGGGGACTTCGGTCCCCGCAGCATTGTTCAGGCCAGCCTTGCTTGCCTGAATGCTACTCCCTCGCTGCACCTGACCCTCGTCGGTCAATCCCCTCTCCTGGAAGACATGCTCAGCGGCCAATCGGCTGTGGATCGCGCGCGCCTGACGATTGTCCCGGCGTCTGAAATCATCGCCATGGACGAAAAGCCAGCCCAGGCCCTGCGCGGCAAGCCTGACGCCTCGATGCGGGTGGCCCTTGAGCTGCTGCGCGATGGCAAGGTCCAGGCCTGTGTCAGCGCCGGCAATACCGGTGCGCTGATGGCACTGTCGCGCTACGTCCTCAAGACCTTGCCGGGTATCGACCGGCCCGCGATGGTGGCGGCGATCCCGACCCAGCGTGGGTTCTGTCAGTTGCTCGACCTGGGGGCGAACGTCGACTGCAGTGCCGAGCATTTGCTGCAATTTGCGGTGATGGGCTCGGTCGCGGCTGAAACCCTGGGCATCGTGCGTCCTCGCGTGGCGCTGTTGAATATCGGCACCGAAGACATCAAGGGCAATCAGCAGGTAAAACTGGCGGCCACATTGTTGCAGGCTGCGCGGGGTATCAACTACATCGGTTTCGTCGAGGGCGATGGCTTGTACCGTGGCGAGGCCGATGTGGTGGTCTGTGACGGCTTCGTGGGCAATATCCTGCTCAAATCCAGCGAGGGGCTGGCCACCATGATCGGCCAGCGCATCGAAACCTTGTTCAGGCAAAGCCTCGCCTCCCGGGTGGTCGGCGCCTTGGCGCTGCCGTTGATGCGCCGGCTGCAGGCGGACCTGGCGCCGGCGCGGCACAACGGAGCGAGTTTCCTCGGGCTGCAAGGTATCGTGATCAAGAGTCACGGATCGGCGGGCGTGCAGGGTTTCCAAAGTGCGATCAACCGAGCGGTGAGCGAGATCCAGGAGAACCTGCCGGAGCGCTTGCACGGTCGCCTCGAGGATTTGTTAACTTAGGCGTTTTCGTCCGACAATGCTTAAATGTGACCGGCCGGTTCAACCCGCCATCCAATGTGCAGTTTGCTAGCGCCCCCAAGGGGCGTCAATTTTTGACGACAAGATCATTAGGGGCTTTGTTTTCATGTCTGCTTCCCTCGCATTCGTCTTTCCAGGGCAGGGCTCGCAGTCCCTCGGCATGCTGGCCGAGCTGGGCGCGCAATACCCGCTGGTCCTCGAAACATTCAAAGAAGCTTCCGATGCGCTCGGCTATGACCTGTGGGCATTGACCCAGCAAGGGCCGGAAGAGCAGCTCAATCAAACCGATAAAACCCAGCCAGCCATCCTCACCGCCTCGATCGCCTTGTGGCGCTTGTGGCTGGCTGAAGGCGGCGCGCGCCCGGCGTTCGTCGCCGGTCACAGCCTGGGCGAATACAGCGCCCTGGTGGCCGCGGGCAGCCTGAGCCTGGGCGCCGCGGTGAAACTGGTGGAGCGTCGTGGCCAGTTGATGCAGGAGGCCGTTCCGGCCGGGCAGGGCGGCATGGCCGCGATCCTGGGTCTGGAAGACGCTGATGTGCTCGCTGCCTGTGCCGAAGCGGCGCAAGGCGATGTGGTCAGCGCGGTGAACTTCAACTCCCCGGGCCAGGTAGTCATCGCCGGTGCCAAGGCGGCCGTCGAGCGTGCCATCGAAGGCTGCAAGGCTCGTGGTGCCAAGCGTGCCATGCCGCTGCCGGTCAGCGTGCCGTCGCACTGTGAACTGATGCGTCCGGCCGCCGAGCGCTTGGCCGAATCCATCGCTGCCATCGACTGGCAGGCTCCGCAGATTCCCGTGGTGCAGAATGTCAGCGCCAACGTGGCGCCAGATCTCGAGACCCTCAAGCGTTATCTGCTGGAACAACTCTACAAGCCGGTTCGCTGGGTCGAATCGGTACAGGCCCTGGCAGCCAAGGGCGCGACCGAACTGGTCGAATGCGGTCCTGGCAAAGTGCTGGCAGGCCTGAACAAACGCTGCGCCGAAGGCGTGTCGACTTCCAATCTCAATACCCCAGATGCCTTCGCTGCCACCCGTGCAGCGCAGGCCTGAACAGGAGAAGCTTGCATGAGTCTGCAAGGTAAAGTTGCACTGGTGACCGGTGCAAGCCGTGGCATCGGCCAGGCCATCGCCCTGGAACTGGGTCGTCAAGGCGCCATCGTCATCGGCACCGCGACTTCCGCTTCGGGCGCCGAGCGCATCGCCGCGACCCTGAAGGAAAACGACATCCAAGGCACCGGCCTTGAGCTGAATGTCACCAGCGACGAATCCGTTGCGGCGGTGCTGGCGAGCATTCAGGCGCAGTTCGGTGCGCCGGCGATCCTGGTCAATAATGCCGGTATCACCCGCGATAACCTGATGATGCGCATGAAAGATGACGAATGGTTCGACGTGGTCGACACCAACCTGAACAGTCTGTACCGGCTGTCCAAGGGCGTTCTGCGTGGCATGACCAAGGCGCGCTGGGGTCGAATTATCAGTATCGGCTCGGTTGTGGGTGCCATGGGCAACGCAGGCCAAGTAAACTATGCTGCGGCGAAGGCCGGTCTGGAAGGTTTCAGCCGTGCGCTGGCGCGTGAAGTGGGTTCGCGCTCGATTACGGTAAACTCGGTTGCACCGGGTTTCATCGACACCGACATGACCCGTGAACTGCCGGAAGCACAGCGTGAAGCCTTGTTGACGCAGATTCCGCTGGGTCGTCTGGGGCAAGCTCAAGAAATCGCGTCCGTGGTCGCTTTTCTTGCTTCGGACGGTGCGGCATACGTGACCGGGGCTACAATCCCGGTGAACGGCGGGATGTACATGAGTTAAATGTGACGGATTGCTTCAAAAAAATGTCATACGAGCTGTCTAAAATCCGTTATAAAGCTGCAATCAATTTATAGACGGCGGGCCGCTGGGTTTGAGGAGTGAAGCTTTCGGTTGAAAAACCGAAAAGTTCTTCTATACACTTACCCACCGGCCAGCTGCCTGAATTTGTCCATTAGGAGTGAAAACAAGGTATGAGCACCATCGAAGAGCGCGTCAAGAAAATCGTTGCCGAGCAACTGGGCGTTAAAGAAGAAGAAGTTGTGAACACCGCTTCCTTCGTAGAAGACCTGGGTGCCGACTCCCTTGACACCGTTGAGCTGGTGATGGCTCTGGAAGAGGAATTCGAGACCGAGATTCCTGACGAAGAAGCTGAGAAGATCACTACTGTACAAGCTGCTATCGACTACGTTACCAGCCACCAGGCGTAATCGTATTTAGTCGTCGCTAGCTGTCATGGAAAAACCGCACTGCCGTCACGGCGTGCGGTTTTTTCTTTAGGCCTGATGCAAAGTCGTCATTAGAAAAAGGAGAGTGCTGTGTCGCGTAGACGCGTCGTAGTCACCGGTATGGGTATGTTGTCGCCACTGGGCACGGATGTGCCGAGCAGTTGGCAGGGCATTCTGGCCGGCCGCAGTGGCATTGGTCTGATCGAACACACCGACCTTTCTGCCTATTCCACCCGTTTTGGCGGCTCGGTAAAGGGCTTCAATGTCGAGGAATACCTGTCGGTCAAGGAAGCCCGCAAGCTTGACCTGTTTATTCAATACGGCCTGGCAGCCGGTTTTCAGGCGGTGCGTAACGCCGGCCTGGAAGTCACCGACGCCAACCGTGAACGCATCGGCGTGGCCATGGGCTCGGGTATTGGCGGCTTGACCAATATCGAAGAAACCAGCCGCACGCTGCACGAATCGGGGCCGCGACGGATTTCTCCGTTCTTCGTGCCGGGCTCGATCATCAACATGATTTCCGGTTTCCTGTCCATCCACCTGGGTGCCCAGGGACCCAACTACGCCATCGCCACGGCGTGCACCACCGGTACCCACTGCATCGGCATGGCCGCGCGCAACATCATGTACGACGAAGCCGACGTGATGATTGCCGGTGGCGCCGAGATGGCCGCTTGCGGCCTCGGCATGGGCGGTTTCGGCGCGTCCCGTGCACTGTCGACCCGCAACGACGAGCCCGCCCGTGCGAGCCGGCCGTGGGACAAGGGCCGTGATGGCTTCGTGTTGTCCGACGGTGCCGGTGCGTTGGTGCTCGAGGAACTGGAGCACGCCAAGGCGCGCGGCGCGACCATCTATGCCGAGCTGATCGGCTTTGGCACCAGTGGCGATGCGTACCACATGACCTCGCCACCGGCCGATGGCGCCGGTGCGGCCCGTTGCATCGCCAACGCTTTGCGTGACGCGAAGCTCAACGGCGAGCAGGTGCAGTACATCAACGCCCACGGCACGTCGACCCCGGCCGGCGACCTGGCCGAAGCCCAGGCGATCAAGACCGTGTTCGGCGAGCACGCCTACAAGCTGGCGGTCAGTTCGACCAAGTCCATGACCGGTCACCTGCTGGGTGCGGCAGGGGCGGTGGAAGCGATCTTCAGCGTATTGGCGATCAACAGCCAGACCGCGCCGCCGACCATCAACCTCGATGAGCCGGACGAAGGTTGCGACCTGGACTTCGTGCCGCACACGGCCCGCAGCATGGATATCGATGTGGTGCTGTCCAACTCCTTCGGCTTTGGCGGGACCAACGGTTCGCTGGTGTTCCGCCGGTTCGCCGGGTGATGGAAAGCTGGGTCGACGGTCAGCCGGCCGACGTCCTGTCGCTGAAAGATCGCGGCCTGGCTTACGGCGATGGGTTATTCGAAACCATCGCCGTGCACGATGGCACCCCGGTGCTGTTGGAACGCCACCTGCAGCGCCTGGAAGCGGGTTGCCAGCGGCTGGCGCTCAACGTCGACATGGGCGCATTGAGTACAGAGTTGAGCACCTACGCCGGTTGCCTGGGTGATGGCGTGCTGAAACTGATCGTGACCCGTGGCGACAGCCTGCGCGGTTATGCCGCTGATCCTTCGGTGCCGGCCAGGCGCATCCTGCAAGGGAACCCGCCGGCCACTTATCCCACCGCCCATGCCGAACAAGGCGTCCACCTGTTTCCCTGCGCCGTGCGTTTGTCCGAGCAGCCCTTGCTCGCCGGCCTCAAGCACCTCAACCGCCTGGAACAAGTACTGGCCCGTGCCGAATGGCGCGATGCGCAGTACGCCGAAGGCTTGATGTTGGACGCGTCCGGGCGGGTAATCGAAGGCGTATTCAGCACCCTGTTCCTGGTGCGCGATGGCGTTTTGTTCACGGCGGACCTGAGCCGTTGCGGTGTGGCCGGCGTGATGCGCGCGGAATTATTGTTTCAAGCAAAGTCCCAGGGCATCGCCACGCAAATCACCGACATCGGCCTCGAACAACTGCACCAGGCCGATGAAGTCTTCGTCTGCAACAGCGTATATGGCGTGTGGCCGGTACGCGGATGCGGTTCGGCGTGCTGGTCGGTTGGCCCGCTCACCCGTAAACTGCAGACCCTTGCCCGTGCGCTATTGGATGCTTGATTCGTGAGACGTAAATTCTTGCTGCTGCTGGAGACCGGCCTGGTCCTGGCAGGGCTGGTGTTGGGCGCTTCGGCCTGGAAAATTCATTCGGCGCTGCAACAGCCGCTGAACATTACCCAGGAAGAGTTGCTGGACGTGCCCAACGGAACCACCCCGACCGGAACCCTCAAGCGCCTCGAGGCCGATGGCCTGATCAAGGACGCCTTCTGGCTGCGTGTCTATTGGCGCTTCAATCTTGCCGGCCAGCCATTGCACTCCGGTGAATACCGGATGGTGCCAGGCATGACCATGGAGGGGCTGATCGGTGTCTGGAAACGCGGTGAAGTGGTGCAGTACAGCGTGACGCTGGTGGAGGGCTGGAATTTTCGCCAGGTGCGCGCCGCACTGGCCAAGGATGAAAAACTCCAGCAGACCCTTGCCAACCTGAGCGACAGCGAGGTCATGGACCGTCTGGGTCATTCGGGGGTATTTCCCGAAGGCCGGTTCTTCCCGGACACCTACCGCTTCGTGCGCGGCACATCGGATGTCGATTTGCTGAAGAAAGCCTACGACCGTCTGGAAGACGTGCTCGCCAAGGAATGGGCACAGCGTGCCGCCGATGTGCCTTACACCCTGCCGTACCAGGCGCTGATCATGGCGTCCCTGGTGGAGAAGGAAACCGGCGTACCCCAGGAGCGTGGGCAAATTGCCGGCGTCTTTGTCCGGCGCATGCGCCTGGGCATGCTGCTGCAGACCGATCCCACAGTGATCTACGGCTTGGGTGAGCGCTACACCGGCAAGCTCACCCGCGCCCATCTGAAAGAAGAAAACCCCTATAACACCTACCTGATCCCGGGCTTGCCGCCGACGCCGATTGCGATGGTGGGGCGCGAAGCGATTCATGCCGCGTTGAACCCGGCACCGGGCAACAGTCTTTATTTTGTCGCCCGTGGCGATGGCAGCCATGTGTTTTCCGATGACTTGGAATCGCACAACAACGCGGTGCGCGAGTTCCAGCTCAAGCGCCGTGCCGATTACCGCTCCAGCCCGGCGCCGGTAACGCCGGACGAGCAGGCGCCGATCCCGGCGGCATCGCCCGACACGGCACCTGAAGCGGTGCCCCATGTACCACCTCAGGTACCGGCCCCCGAGCCGGACGCCAGCGAGCCACCGAGCCCGCAATGACTTTGATTAAGGATCGCCCCGTGACTGGCTTGTTTATAACGCTGGAAGGCCCGGAAGGCGCCGGCAAGAGCACCAACCGCGAATACCTGGCCGAACGCCTGCGGGCCGCCGGCATCGAGGTGGTGTTGACCCGTGAACCGGGCGGTACGCCACTGGCCGAGCGAATTCGCGAGGTGCTGCTGGCGCCCCTCGAAGAAGTCATGAACCCTGACACTGAGCTGCTGCTGGTGTTCGCCGCCAGGGCGCAGCATCTGGCCGAGGTGATCCGCCCGGCGCTGGCCCGTGGCGCCGTGGTGCTCTGCGATCGTTTTACCGATTCGACCTATGCCTACCAGGGCGGCGGCCGGGGCTTGTCCGTGGAACGCATCGCCGCGTTGGAAAGCTTCGTCCAAGGTGAGCTGCGCCCAGACCTGACCCTGGTGTTCGACCTGCCGGTCGAAATCGGCCTGGCCCGCGCCAACGCCCGTGGCCGGCTGGATCGTTTCGAGCTTGAAGGCCAGGCTTTCTTCAATGCCGTGCGCAATGCCTTCCTGGGGCGCGCCAAGGCCGATCCGGCGCGTTACCTGCTGATCGATGCCGCGCAGCCGCTGACCCAGGTCCAGCAGTCCCTGGATAGCTTGCTGCCACGTTTGCTGGAGCGTGTCCGTGGCTGAAGCCTATCCCTGGCAAGACGGTCTCTGGCAGCAATTGGCCGGTCGTGCCCAGCATGCCCATGCCTATCTGCTGCACGGCCCGGTGGGCATCGGCAAGCGGGCACTGGCCGAGCGGTTGATGGCCAGCTTGCTGTGCCTGCGTCCGGGTGTCTCCAACGCCTGCGGCGAATGCAAGTCCTGCCTGCTGCTCAAGGCCGGCAGCCATCCCGACAATTACGTGCTGGAGCCGGAAGAGGCGGACAAGGCGATCAAAGTCGACCAGGTTCGCGACCTGGTCAGCTTCGTGGTCCAGACCTCGCAGATGGGCGGGCGCAAAGTGGTGCTGATCGAGCCGGTCGAGTCGATGAACATCAACGCCGCCAACGCCTTGCTCAAGAGCCTCGAAGAGCCTTCTGGCGATACCGTGTGGCTGCTGGTCAGCCACCAGCCGAGTCGCTTGCTGCCGACCATCAAGCGCCGTTGCGTGCAACAGGCCGGCCCGCGGCCGAGCGAGGCGATGAGCTTGCAATGGTTGGCCCAGGCCCTGCCTGACAGCAGCGACGAAGAGCGTGTCGAGCTGCTGACCCTCGCGGCTGGCTCGCCCCTGGCGGCCGTCAGCCTTCAGGCCCAGGGCGTGCGTGAACAGCGGGCCTTGGTGGTGGACGGGGTCAAGAAACTGCTCAAGCAGCAGCAATCCCCCACGCAACTGGCCGAGGGCTGGAACGCCATCCCGCTACTGCTGCTGTTTGACTGGTTCTGCGACTGGTCGAGCCTGATCCTGCGTTACCAGTTGACCGAAGACGAGGCCGGCCTGGGGCTGGCCGATATGCGCAAGGTGATCCAGTACCTGGCGCAGAAAAGCAGCCAGGATAAAATCTTGAACATCCAGGACTGGATTCTTGCCCAACGTCAGAAGGTGCTGAGCAAGGCGAACCTCAATCGAGTGCTGTTGCTCGAGGCGCTGTTGGTGCAGTGGGCGAGTTTGCCGGGGCGAAGTTGACAGGTACCGCCTAGACTCAGCTCAATCGCAGCGGAGATCAGCATGAACGAACCTGTCAGTCCCGGTCCTCGCAACGGCATCTTGTCCCTGACCATCAAGGACAAGTCGGTGCTTTATGCCGCCTACATGCCCTTCATCAAGAACGGCGGCCTGTTCATTCCGACCAACAAGAATTATCGCTTGGGCGACGAGGTGTTCATGCTCTTGAGCCTGATGGATGAGTCGGAGAAAATTCCGGTCGCCGGCAAGGTGATCTGGCTGACCCCCAAGGGCGCCCAGGGCAATCGGGCCGCCGGCGTGGGCGTGCAGTTCAGCGACGGCGACAATTCGGCCCGCAATCAGATCGAAACCCACTTGGCCGGCTCCCTGAAGTCCGACCGTCCCACCCATACGATGTAGCCTGGCCTTTTATGCTTGTAGATTCCCATTGTCACCTTGATCGTCTCGACCTCGCTGCCCATGGTGGTTCCCTGGATGCCGCGCTGGACGCGGCCCGGGAGCGGGGCGTCGGTCACTTCCTGTGCATCGGCGTCAGCGCCGACAACGCCGCCGATGTGAAGGCGCTGGCAGAGCGTTATGCCGACGTCGATTGTTCGGTCGGCATCCACCCATTGGACGTCCAGCCCGGCGCCGCGCCGGCGCTCGACTGGCTGTTGCGTGAGCTCGATCATCCACGGGTGGTCGCCATTGGCGAAACCGGCCTGGACTATCACTACGAGCCAGAAGCCGCCGACGTGCAGCCGGCGTCATTCCGGCTGCACCTGGAGGCCGCCCGGCAGACCGGCAAGCCGGTGCTCATCCACACCCGCGGCGCCCGGGCCGACACCCTGGCCTTGCTGCGTGACGCTGCATTGCCCCAGGCCGGTGTGCTGCATTGCTTCACCGAAGACTGGGACATGGCCAAGGCTGCCCTGGACATGGGCTATTACATTTCCTTGTCCGGGATTGTCACGTTCCGCAATGCCGATGCCCTGCGCGACGTTGCCAGTAAAGTGCCGACTGATCGGCTGCTGGTGGAAACCGACTCGCCTTACCTGGCGCCAATCCCCTATCGCGGCAAGCCGAACCTTCCGCAATACGTGCGGGAAGTGGCGGAGGTTCTGGCGATGTTGCGGGGCGAGTCCTACGAGCGATTTGCCGAACAGACGACGGAAAATTTTAAGCAATTGTTTCCGCTGGCTCACGTTCGATCGGCGCACGCCTGAATTTCACGCAAAAAAAACCCGGGTTCTGGGGGGGGAATCCGGGTTAAGACCATTAGGAGTAAAACAAAGGCACGCGGTCCGTTGGCACCTTTATCAGCGCGGCACTTGGGGGAGATGTCGCGCCGACAGTTCAAGTATTGATCAGTATGCCCACCCGTCCAGTCTGGCCGGGGCGGTTTTTAAACAGATTTGGAATACGCTCGCTTCGGATAAGTTCTCACTGTCGTCAAAGCTCGCCAGTACGGCCCGTTGGCAAGGGAAACGACGAGCCGGGGGGGCACGGTTTTGTGAAGAACGGTGGCCGAGAATGGATGATCCGTGCATTTTTGCGTAAGTTAGGCATAATACCCGGCTTCGAATTTTGACCCTTCAGACCTTTTTCTTATGCACAAAGAACCCCGTAAGGTCCGTGAGTTTCGCCGCCGCGAGCAGGAAATTCTCGACACCGCGCTCAAGTTGTTCCTCGACCAGGGTGAAGACAGTGTCACCGTCGAGATGATTGCGGATGCCGTGGGTATCGGCAAAGGCACGATTTATAAACATTTCAAATCCAAGGCGGAAATCTACCTGCGCCTGATGCTCGACTACGAGCGCGATTTGAACGAGCTGCTGCATTCAGCCGATGTGGACAAGGACAAGGAGGCCCTGTCCCGGGCCTACTTCGAGTTCCGCATGCGCGACCCGCAGCGCTACCGCTTGTTCGACCGCTTGGAAGAGAAGGTGGTCAAGGGCAACCAGGTGCCGGAGATGGTCGAGGAGCTGCACAAGATCCGCGCCTCCAACTTCGAACGCCTGACCCTGTTGATCAAGGGCCGGATCAGCGAAGGCAAGCTTGAGGACGTGCCGCCTTATTTCCATTACTGCGCCGCCTGGGCGTTGGTGCACGGCGCGGTGGCGCTGTATCACTCGCCGTTCTGGAGCAACGTGCTGGAAGACCAGGAAGGTTTCTTCCAGTTCCTGATGGACATTGGCGTGCGCATGGGCAACAAGCGCAAGCGCGATACCGACCACCCGAGCACCTGACTGGCCGCACGAGCCAAGACATTCAGCTGCCTTATTGCGCCATGTCCGCTTACATGGCGCAGTGCCCCAGTAATATACTCAGGCTTGGGTCTTGCGAAATCTTGATTTCTAGGTCAATTTTTGCGAGTCCGATTTTTCTCGTGCCGGAGTGATCCATGATCGTTGACCGTCAAGGCAGGCGTTTCCGTAATCTGCGGATCAGCCTGACCTCAGCCTGCAACTACGCCTGTACCTACTGCGTGCCTGACGGCAAGCGGTTGGTGGCTGCGCAGGATGAACTGTCAGCCGAAGCCATGGCGCGCGGCGTGGCCTATTTGATCGAGGCCGCCGGTATCGAGCGGCTGCGCATCACGGGCGGCGAGCCGCTGGTCAGCCCCAAGCTCGAGCGTTTCATGACGGCGGTGGGGCAGATGGGGCTGGAGGACATCAGCCTGACCACCAATGGCCAGTTGCTCGCGAAAAAACTGCCGTTGCTGGTGGATGCCGGTATCCGTCGCATCAACGTTTCCCTCGACACCCTGGACCCCGCCGCGTTTCGCAGTATCGCCCGTGGCGGCGACCTGGCGACCGTGCTCGATGGCATGGAACAGGCCCGGGCCGCCGGGATGAAGATCAAGGTCAACATGGTGCCGTTGCGCGGGCAAAACCTCGACCAGGTGATGCCGTTGCTCGAGTACTGCCTGGAACGTGGTTATGAGTTGCGTTTCATCGAGTTGATGCGCATGGGCCACCTGGCCAGCGATTCCAACGCCTTCCTGCAGCAATTCGTCAGCCTTCAACAACTGCTCAGCCTGATCGGCGACCAGTACGAATACCTGCAGGCCGACGCGCCGGTGGACGCCACGGCGGTGCGTTATGAGATACCGGGGCTGGGGCACTTTGGCGTGATCGCCAACGAAAGCGTGCCTTTTTGCCGTACCTGTTCGCGACTGCGGCTGTCCTCCACGGGCTGGCTGCACGGCTGCCTGTCGTCGAGTAACCGTCACTTCGTCGGCGATCTTCTGGACAAGCCACGCCATCAGGCCTTGCCGGCGCTTCAGCGCTTGTTGGTCAAGGCGCTGGGGGACAAGCAGGAAGTGGCGTTCTCCGGCGGTGCGACCATCATGAAAATCATTGGCGGCTGATCGGACCTTTCCTGGCTTGCGTCTGTAGGAGCTGGCGAAACCTGCGATCTTTTGACTTTTGATCTTTCGCTTGGGATTCAAGTGTCTGGGGAAAGATCGCAGCCTCGTTGCACTCGACAGCTCCTACGGGCGCAGCCCAGCGGGAGCAAGCTCCCTCGCCACAGGTATTCCAAGGCGCAACCCTAACCATCCTGCGAGCTGGCGCAAAAGCTGCATCCTACGACCATTCGCCGGTTTTCCGACACCGGTCTTTGGAGGGATAGGATGCGTAGCCTGGTTTTGCTGCTGGCCGTTTTGGTGCTTGGCGGTTGCATGAATGTCAGCGACATGGGGGAGGGTGTTCGTTATCACATGAGTGATGCCGGCCTGCTGGACCATAGCGAAAGCCGTCGTGTGAACAACCTGCGAATTCAGCCCGACTCGTTCATCTACATCGCTCAGGGCGCCTTCGCTCCGCCGGGCAGTGCCTATCCACGTCCCAATGTCGTGGCCGAAGAAGCCTTCAATGGCTTCATCGAATATTTCCCCATGGTCCGTCGTGCCCGTGTTCCCGAAGGCCTTGATCAGGCGATGGGCGAAGCCCGTGCCGCCGGTGCCCATTACCTGTTGTACACCCGGTTCGCCAAGGCCGATAACCGCATCGGCAACTCCGACGAATGGCTGGATGAGGAAGCCGTGGATCGCCTGGGTGTCGATACCGGCGTGATTCAAATCATGTTGATCGAGACCAGCACGCAGTATTTGATTGATACTGCACGGATCAAGAGGCGTGGCGGTTTACTGACGTTCCACGACAAGCAGCCCCAAGACCTCATCGCCGCGCCTCTGCGTGAATATGCCCGCAGCCTGTTGGGGATGAGCGACCAGTAACTACGAGGAGTCACCATGAGCGGACCGCAAAAAGCCAATGACTTGCTGGGGCAGATCCCCAAGACCAAAGGCCTGCCGCCGGTCCACTTGTGGAACCCCGATTTCTGCGGCGACATCGACATGCGCATCGCCCGGGACGGCACCTGGTACTACTTGGGTACGCCCATCGGACGAAAACCGATGGTCAAGCTGTTCTCCACCATCATCCGCCGCGACGGCGATGATTATTTCCTGATCACCCCTGTGGAAAAAGTCGGCATCAAGGTCGATGACGCGCCGTTCGTGGCCGTGACCCTGGAGGTGGAAGGGCAGGGGGAAGGACAATTGTTGCGCTTCACCACCAATGTCGAGGAAACCACCGAGGCCGGCGCCGCGCACCCGCTGCGGGTGGAGATCGATCCCCAGACCCAGGAACCGACGCCTTACGTGCATGTGCGCAGCAACCTCGAAGCGCTGATCCATCGCAATGTGTTCTATCAACTGGTGGAACTGGCAGTCAGTCGCGAGATCGATGGGCAGCGCTGGCTGGGTGTGTGGAGCGGCGGCGAGTTTTTCCCCATCGGCCTGGAACCCTGATCCTCGGAGCACCGAGGCGTCGCTTTCGCGAGCAGGCTCGCTCCCACAGGGTTTACCGTTGATCAATCTGTGGCGTAATGGCTGGGTAGCTTTTGTGGCGAGGGAGCTTGCTCCCGCTTGAGTGCGCAGCGCTCATCGCTTTTTTTGGGGCCGCTGTGCGACCCAGCGGGAGCAAGCTCCCTCGCCACAGGGTCGTGCAGTACCCAAAAAACCTTGTGGGTATCCAACATCACCGCAAACTGACCCTCCGCCATCGCGAGCAACCCCGCTCCCACACTGGTTTTGCAAAATTCAAATTGACACCCAATCATATGATGATTAGCGTGGGCCACCAATAAGAGTGGCCCGCGTGGTTTTCATGTCCAGCAGTTTTCACGCATCGACCGTCGATTGGCTGGGGGGCTGGATCGCCGCTGGCCAGGTCAAGCCTGGGCAAACCCTCAAGGTCGAAGCGGACTTGGGCGAGCAACTAGGCGTCAGTCGCACAGTGATTCGCGAGGCGATCAAGACCCTGGTGGCCAAAGGCATGCTGGAAGTCGGGCCGAAAGTCGGCACGCGAGTATTGCCGGTGCGCCGCTGGAACCTGTTCGACCCTCAAGTGGTGGGCTGGCTGTCACGCAGCGGCCTGCCGGAAAATTTTGTCGACGACTTGCTGGACCTGCGCCGCACCATCGAGCCGATGGCGGTGCGCTGGGCCTGTGAGCGGGCCACGGCCGATCAGGTGCAGGCGATCCGCCTGGCCTACCATGCCCTGGAACGGGCAGTGGACAGCGGCGCCGATTACAACCGCGCCGACCAGTTTTTCCATGAGTGCATCCTGGCCGCCAGCCATAATCAATTCATCGAACAAATGGTCCCAGCCCTGGGGGCGTTGCTGGCGGTGTCGTTCGAGGTGTCGGCGGCCGACCCGGATGAGTTGCGCCGCACCTTGCCCATCCACAAGGACATCGCCGACGCCATCGCCGCTCGTGACGCGGCCCGGGGTGTCTGGGCCTGCATGACCCTGATCGATAACGCTGACCTGGCGATCAAACGCTTTTACCCCAATGTCATGGCCGGTCGAACAGACGCCGCCGGGCAAGTCGGGAACGGGAGGTTTCAATGAAGTGGACGGCTGTGACGGAACACCGGGCGAAGTTGGGCGAGGGGCGCTTCTGGGATGCGCCGACCCAAGCGTTGTATTGGGTCGATATCGCTGGCAAGCAGGCACTGCGGCTGATCGGCGCCAACGTGGAGATCTGGCAGATGCCCGAGCATGTGTCCGCCTTCATACCGACCCAAAGTGGCGACGCACTGGTGACCCTGAGCAGTGGCGTCTATCGCCTCGATCTTGATTCGCCGGGCCTGGAGCCGCGCCTGACGCTGCTGTGCATGGCCGACCCCCAACTGGGTAATCGCGCCAACGAAGCCCGTTGCGATGCCCTGGGCCAACTCTGGCTCGGCACCATGCAGAACAACATCGGTGCCGACGGCGAGGACTTGCCGATCGAACAACGGTCCGGTGGCCTGTTTCGCGTCGGTGGCGACGGTCGGGTCATGCCCTTGTTGCGCGGGCTGGGCATCCCCAACACCCTGCTCTGGAGCCCCGATGGCACCACGGTGTATTTCGGCGACAGCCTGGACGGCACGGTGTATCGGCACTTTATCTATCCGGAAGGCAATCTCGCGCCGGCCGAGGTCTGGTTCGGCCCACACCCGCGTGGCGGCCCGGATGGCTCGGCGATGGATGCCAGGGGCTATATCTGGAACGCCCGCTGGGACGGCAGTTGCCTGTTGCGGCTGACGCCGGACGGGCAGGTCGACCGGGTGATCGAATTGCCCGTCAGCCGACCGACCAGTTGTGTGTTCGGCGGCGAAGACCTCAAGACGTTGTACATCACCAGCGCGGCGAGCCCCTTGGGTCATCCGCTGGACGGTGCGGTGCTGTCGATGCGTGTCGATGTGCCTGGCGTGGCCTGTACAAGGTTTGCGGGGTAATCCCAAAATATGGGATGTAAATATATATATTGAGATTATTTGGCGGCCGGGTTTATAGTCGGCTCCATCGGCAATACGCACTCACACTAAAAAAACAAAACAGGTGAAGTGATGCAACGATCTTTCCCCGTACGCCCCGGCGGCGTACGCCGGCCACTGTTCTTCCAAGCGCCTTTGCGCCGGTCATCCGTGGATGCCCGGTTTTCGTCGTGCCCGCACGCAGGAGCCTTGAGCCATGGCTGAGCCCTTGGTCTTGCCGCCCGTGCCGGAGCCACCGAAGGGCGAACGCCTGAAAGACAAGGTCGTGCTGTTGACCGGCGCCGCCCAAGGCATTGGCGAAGCCATCGTCGCGGCGTTCGCCTCGCAGCAGGCCCGACTGGTGATCAGTGACATCCAGGCGCAGAAAGTCGAGGCGGTGGCCGCCCACTGGCGTGAACGCGGTGCCGATGTGCAAGCGTTGCAGGCCGATGTGTCGAAGCAGCAAGACTTGCAGGCCATGGCCCGTCGCGCCGTCGAGCTGCACGGTCGCATCGATGTGCTGGTCAACTGCGCCGGCGTCAACGTCTTCCGCGACCCGCTGGAAATGACCGAAGAGGACTGGCGCCGCTGCTTCGCCATCGACCTGGATGGCGCCTGGTACGGTTGCAAGGCGGTGCTGCCACAAATGATCGAACAGGGCGTGGGCAGCATTATCAACATTGCCTCCGTCCATTCGTCCCACATCATTCCCGGCTGTTTCCCTTACCCGGTGGCCAAGCACGGCCTGCTCGGCCTGACTCGCGCCCTGGGCATCGAATACGCGCCCAAAGGGGTACGCGTCAATGCCATCGCTCCGGGGTACATCGAGACCCAGCTGAACGTCGACTACTGGAACGGCTTTGCCGATCCCCACGCCGAACGCCAACGTGCGCTGGATATGCACCCGCCACGGCGTGTCGGGCAACCGATCGAAGTGGCAATGACGGCCGTGTTCCTGGCCAGTGACGAAGCACCGTTTATCAATGCCTCATGCATCACCATCGATGGAGGACGTTCAGTCATGTACCACGACTGAATATTCCTGGATTGCAGTGGGAAACTTCGCCTGTAATCCAATCATCATACGATATGACTATTTAGGCCTATGCTGTGTAGCAACTTGATGTAACCGCCCAGCCTGCGCATTTCCACCGACGGTGGAGCAGACCCTGGACGTTTGGCTTTCAATAAAAAAAACAAGGAGTCAACTATGAAACATCGTCGTGGGATCCGTTCCCTGTGTCGCGCCGCCCTGGCGGTTACCGCAGTCAGCCTCAGCAGCCACTTGCTGGCGGCCGATGCGGTAAAAATTGGTTTCCTGGTCAAGCAGGCCGAGGAGCCTTGGTTCCAGACCGAGTGGGCGTTTGCCGAGAAGGCGGCCAAGGATAAAGGATTCCAATTGATCAAGATCGCCGTGCCCGACGGCGAGAAAACCCTCTCGGCCATCGACAGCCTGGCCGCCAACGGTGCCAAGGGCTTCGTGATCTGCCCGCCGGACGTGTCCCTCGGCCCAGCCATCATGGCCAAGGCCAAGCTCAACGATCTCAAGGTAATTGCCGTGGACGACCGTTTCGTCGACGCCAACGGCAAGTTCATGGAAGACGTGCCATACCTGGGCATGGCCGCTTTTGAAGTGGGCCAGAAGCAGGGCGCTGCCATGGCCGCTGAAGCGAAGAAGCGTAATTGGGAGTGGAAAGATACCTACGCGGTGATCAACACCTTCAACGAGCTGGACACCGGCAAGAAGCGCACCGACGGTTCGGTCGATGCCCTGAAGAAAGCCGGGATGCCGGAAGACCATATCCTGTTTACGGCGCTCAAGACCCTCGCCGTACCCGGCAGCATGGACTCCACCAACTCGGCGTTGGTGAAGCTGCCTAGCGCCGCGAAAAACCTGATCATTGGTGGCATGAACGACAACACCGTGCTGGGCGGCGTGCGCGCCACTGAAGCGGCCGGGTTCAAGGCAGCCAACGTGATCGGCGTCGGCATCAACGGTACCGACGCCATCGGTGAGCTGAAAAAGCCTGACAGCGGCTTCTTCGGTTCGATGCTGCCAAGCCCGCACATCGAAGGCTACAAGACCGCCGAAATGATGTACGAGTGGATCACCACCGGCAAGGAACCGCCGAAGTACACCGCCATGGACGAGGTGACCCTGATCACCCGGGAGAACTTCAAGCAGGAGCTGGAAAAGATCGGCCTGTGGAACTGACGGTCGGTTGATTCAAAAGCGGCCCTGGCCACATGAGTGGCGGGGTCGCTTGATCTTTGTAAGTTCGAGGTGGTTATGCAAGCGCAAACAGCGACACGGCAACACAACATCGGCGGCAGCTTGCGGTTCAACGGGATCGGCAAATCCTTTCCCGGCGTGCAGGCGCTGGCCAATATCAGTTTCGTCGCGCATCCGGGGCAGGTGCATGCCTTGATGGGCGAGAACGGCGCGGGCAAGTCCACGTTGCTGAAGATCCTCGGTGGCGCCTACATCCCAAGCAGTGGCGCCCTGCAGATCGGCAAACAGACGATGGCCTTCAAAGGCACCGCCGACAGCATCGCCAGCGGGGTGGCGGTGATTCACCAGGAGTTGCACCTGGTGCCGGAAATGACCGTCGCGGAAAACCTGTTTCTCGGCCATTTGCCGGCGCGTTTCGGCCTGGTCAACCGTGGTGTGCTGCGCCGGCAGGCGCTGGCGCTGCTCAAAGGCCTGGCCGACGAAATCGACCCGCAGGAAAAAGTCGGTCGCCTGTCCCTCGGCCAACGGCAATTGGTGGAAATCGCCAAGGCCTTGTCCCGTGGCGCCCACGTCATTGCCTTTGACGAACCCACCAGTAGCCTGTCGGCCCGGGAAATCGACCGTTTGATGGCGATCATCGCCCGCTTGCGAGACGAGGGCAAAGTGGTGCTGTACGTCAGCCACCGCATGGAAGAGGTGTTCCGCATCTGTGATGCGGTGACCGTGTTCAAGGACGGTCGTTATGTCCGGACCTTCGAGAACATGAGCGAGCTGACCCACGATCAGTTGGTCACCTGCATGGTCGGCCGCGATATCCAGGACATCTATGATTACCGTCCTCGGGAACGCGGCGATGTGGCGCTGCAAGTGAAGGGCCTGCTGGGGCCGGGCTTGCGCGAACCGGTGAGTTTCCAGGTGCACACGGGCGAGATCCTCGGCTTGTTCGGGTTGGGCGGCGCCGGCCGCACCGAGCTGTTTCGCTTGCTCAGTGGCCTGGAGCGCCAGAGCGAGGGCAGCCTGGTCCTGCACGGCCAGGAACTGAAACTGCGTTCGCCACGGGATGCCATTGCCGCTGGCGTGCTGCTGTGCCCGGAAGATCGCAAGAAGGAAGGCATCATCCCGTTGGGCAGCGTGGGCGAGAACATCAACATCAGCGCCCGACCGTCCCACTCGACCCTCGGCTGCCTGTTGCGCGGTGATTGGGAACGGGGCAATGCCGACAAGCAGATCAAGTCGCTGAAGGTGAAGACGCCGGCGGCCAGCCAGAAAATCATGTACCTGTCTGGCGGCAATCAGCAGAAGGCAATTCTCGGTCGCTGGCTGTCGATGCCGATGAAAGTCCTGCTGCTGGACGAACCGACCCGTGGCATCGATATCGGCGCCAAGGCGGAGATCTATCAGATTATCCACAACCTGGCGGCCGACGGCATCGCGGTGATCGTGGTGTCCAGCGACCTGATGGAAGTGATGGGCATTTCCGACCGAATTCTGGTGCTCTGCGAAGGGGCCATGCGTGGCGAACTGCCGCGCGACCAGGCCAACGAATCCAACCTGCTGCAACTGGCGCTGCCGCGCCAACGCGTTGCCGACGCGGCGAACTGAGAGGTAAATCATGACCATTCAAAACAATGCACTGCCAACGGCACGCAAACCCCTGGACCTGCGTCGTTTCCTCGACGACTGGGTCATGCTGCTGGCGGCCATCGGGATCTTCGTGCTTTGCACCCTGATGATCGACAACTTCCTGTCGCCTCTGAACATGCGCGGCCTGGGCCTGGCTATTTCCACCACTGGCATCGCGGCCTGCACCATGTTGTATTGCCTGGCGTCCGGGCACTTCGACTTGTCGGTCGGTTCGGTGATTGCCTGTGCCGGCGTCGTCGCGGCGGGGGTGATGCGCGACACCAACAGCGTGTTCCTCGGCGTCAGCGCGGCGCTGGCGATGGGGCTGATCGTCGGCCTGATCAACGGCATCGTGATCGCCAAGCTGCGGGTCAACGCCTTGATCACCACCTTGGCGACGATGCAGATCGTCCGCGGCCTGGCCTACATCTTTGCCAACGGCAAGGCGGTGGGTGTCTCCCAGGAATCGTTCTTCGTGTTCGGCAATGGCCAATTGTTCGGCGTGCCGGTGCCGATCCTGATCACCATCGTCTGCTTCCTGTTTTTCGGCTGGCTGTTGAACTACACCACTTACGGGCGCAACACCATGGCCATCGGTGGCAACCAGGAAGCGGCGTTGCTGGCGGGGGTGAACGTTGATCGCAC
The DNA here is from genome assembly GCF_023701885.1 of Pseudomonas sp. CG7. Lineage (NCBI taxonomy): Bacteria > Pseudomonadati > Pseudomonadota > Gammaproteobacteria > Pseudomonadales > Pseudomonadaceae > Pseudomonas > Pseudomonas sp. CG7. The sequence goes on from NZ_JABAEE010000013.1 coordinate 54,449, forward strand.
CAAGATCATCATCTTCGCCGTGCATGGTTTGATCGGCGCCTTGGCCGGGGTGATCCTGGCGTCGCGCATGACCTCGGGCCAGCCGATGATCGGCCAGGGCTTCGAGTTGACGGTGATCTCGGCCTGCGTGCTGGGCGGGGTGTCGTTGAGCGGCGGCATCGGCATGATTCGCCACGTCATCGCCGGCGTGCTGATTCTGGCGATCATTGAAAACGCGATGAACCTGAAGAACATCGACACCTTCTACCAATACGTCATCCGCGGCTCGATCCTGTTGCTGGCGGTAGTGATTGACCGGTTGAAGCAGCGCTAGGCAGTAGGGATTACTGGCGACTGATCTGCCGCCATCGCGAGCAAGCTCGCTCCCACAGGGTTTTAGTGTCAGGCGCAGGACCTCGGCACAGCACAGACCCCATGTGGGAGCGAGCTTGCTCGCGAAGGCGTCGACACATCCAACACTTCCTTAGCTGACCCACCGCTTTCGCGAGCAAGCCCGCTCCCACAGGGTTTTAGTGTCAGGCGCAGGACCTCGGCACAACACAGACTCCATGTGGGAGCGAGCTTGCTCGCGAAGGCGTCCTCCCTGACGCCAACCATCACCCGGCCTTGCGCAACGCTTCGACCAGCTCCTGCTTGCGCATCTTCGAACGTCCGGGAATGTTTTTCGCCCGGGCTTCCTTCATCAAGCTGTCCACGGTCTGGGTCCCATGGGAGGCTTTGCTGGTGCGTGGGTGACCCTCGCGGGTCTTGGCGGCGCGGCGGGCTGATTCCTTGCGGTCGGTTTTCTTGGCCGCCGCCGGTTTTTCCTTGCCTGAACCACCGGAGCGTTCGCCGCCACCGGACTGCTTGATCACCGTCGCCCAGGCCCGAGCTTCGGCCTCGCCCTCCGACACACCTTTTTGCTCATAACTTTCTTCGATGTGCTCGGCCTTGCGTTTTTGCTTGTCGGTGTATTTGTCTTTGCTTCCACGAGGCATGGGATGTTCCTCCTCAAATGTCCGGGCAAAGGCTACTGGCTGGCGGCGCCACCTTCGGAACCCGAGCCACCGGTCGTGGTTTTCGAGCCCACTCCGGTCTCGGCGTTATCCGGTGCGGTGGAGTCCGGCGTATTCATGCCACCCTGGCGCCCGGTATCATTCCCCTGCAAGCGTGGATCGGTGCCGGTGGCCGGTGGCTGGCCATTGTTCAGGCTACCGCCACCGGTGCCGTCGGTGTTCAACTTGGGCAGGCCTTGCGTGGCAGGGGAGTTTGGCGCTTGCACGGTGTCGGTTGGCCCAGTGCCGTCAGTAGAGGCCGCGAAGGCCACCGAGGACAACAGCGCGGCGAAGGTGAATGCGGTCAGCCTTGAAGTGATCATGGGTGTCGCCTCCATTTTTCAGAATGCTTACCTGATCTTGGGCCTTGGCGGCTTGGCGTTGGTGCCTTGGGCGCGACGAATGGCAGTTTTGGGAAGAGGCGTGCGTCCGCGATCAAATAGTTGGATCGGTATGTGACGAGCGCCGCGCAGCGGCTTAGTATGGCGCTTTCAATTGGCTACAAGGCCTGTTCATGTCGATCGAGATCCGTCCTGCGCAACCCAGCGATGCGCCTCAAATCCTTGCCTTCATCACCGAATTGGCCGATTACGAAAAAGCCCGCCACGAAGTCATCGCCAGTGTGGCCGACATCGAGCGCAGCCTGTTCAGCGAAGGCGCGACGGCCCACGGGCTGATCTGCCTGCGTGACGGCGTGCCGATCGGTTTCGCGGTGTTTTTCTTCAGCTATTCCACCTGGCTGGGCAGCAACTGCCTGTACCTCGAAGACCTGTACATCACGCCGGAGCAGCGCGGTGGCGGGGCGGGGAAGACGCTGTTGCGCCACCTGGCGAAGATCGCCTGCGACAACGATTGCGGCCGCTTCGAATGGAGCGTGCTGGACTGGAACACGCCGGCCATCGATTTCTACAAATCCCTCGGCGCGCAACCCCAGGAAGAATGGGTGCGCTACCGAATGGACGGCAAGGTGCTACGGGATTTCGCTAACGGCAATTGATGCTCATGAATATGCGTTGGACGCGTATTCGGCAAATCCGGGGCGTTGTTCGAGCCGCTTGCAATAGGCGGCCACCGCCGGATAGTCCGGGCGTTCCATCGGTGTCTGGCGCCAGCGGTGTGCGGACAGACCGATAAGTACGTCCGCAAGGGAAAACGCCGTACCGGCCACGTAGGCGCCGGTGCGGTTCAACTGCTGTTCCAGCAAACCCATCTTCTCGTTCCAGCCTTTGACGCCCGCGGCGATGAGCTGTGGGTCTTGGAAGTCCGGGTGTTTGCGCACCAATCCGTAAAACGCATCGCCCCAGGAAGGATTGAGTTCCGTGGCCTGCCAGTCCATCCACTGCTCGATGCGTGCCCGTGCGGCAGGTTCGACGGGCAGCAGATCGCTGCGCCCCTGCTTGCCCACCAGATAGCGACAAATAGTGTTCGACTCCCAGAGCACACCGTTCTCATCAATGATCACCGGCACTTGGGCATTCGGGTTCAAGGCCAGGAACGCCGGGTCATGGGTCGAGGCAAAGCCGATACCCCAGTCTTCGCGTTCGTAGGCGATGTCCAGTTCCTGGCAGGTCCACAGCACTTTTCTGACATTGATCGAGGAAGTGCGGCCGAGGATTTTCAGCAATTGTCCCATCACTTTTTCCCTGAGTTGTTTAGCGTCCGACCAGAAAACTAGCAGGGTCTTGGACGGATGGCGATTGGCTTTGTGGTTGGCTTATCAGATCCCAATATATGGGAGTGATATTTATATATTGAGATTTTATCGTCCCCAGGTTTATAGTCCGTTCCACTCACTGCCAAAAAACAAAACAGGTGAAGCGGATGCAGGCGCAATTGATCGCGCTCGATTGGGGAACCACCTCATTACGGGCTTACAAACTCGCAGCCGGTGGCGAGGTGCTCGAGCAGCGTTCGCTGTCGTCGGGGATCATGCAGTTGCCCTCCGGGCCACGAACCGTGGCCGGCCGGGTCTGCATCGACGGTTTCGAGCTGGCCTTCGACGAGGCCTGCGGCGACTGGCTCGATGCTCAACCGGGCTTGCCTGTGATTGCCTGCGGCATGGTGGGCAGTGCTCAGGGCTGGCGCGAAGCGCCTTACTGCGACACACCCGCCAACGTCGCCAATCTCGGACATTCCCTACAAACCGTTCGCAGCCTACGCGGCGTCGATGTGCACATCGTGCCCGGCGTGATCCAGCGTTCACGTTTGCCCAATGTCATGCGCGGCGAAGAAACCCAAGTGCTCGGTGCCTTGCACAGCCTGCCAGACGAAGCGGTGCTGATCGGCCTGCCTGGCAGTCATTCGAAATGGGTGGAAGTGGCCGATGGCTGCATTGTGCATTTCGATACCTTCATGACTGGCGAGATCTTCGCCGTGCTCAGTGACCACAGCATTCTCGGCCGCACCCAGCAACGGGGGACGACCTTCGATGGCGTGGCGTTTGACCGTGGCGTGCAGGTGGCGCTGTCGGTGGACGGCCAGATCGGCCCGTTGTCCACCGTGTTCAGCGCCCGCCGCCTGGGCGTGACCGGCGAGCGGGCGGCCAGTGCCCAGGCGGATTCCCTCTCGGGCCTGTGGATCGGCCATGAGCTGGCGGCGCGGGCCGAGGTGCAGCGCCGGCGCCGCGACAGCCTGCACCTGCCGACGGTGGTGCTGATCGGCAACTCCCAACTCTGTGTCCGCTATCAACGGGCCCTCGACGCCTGCGGCTTCGCCCGGGTGGTCCTGGCCGAACAGGCCACCGAACGCGGTTTGTGGCAACTGGCCGTGGCGGCCGGGTTGCTCGATTCCACCGTCCCCTGAACCTGACTGGAGGTCTGACATGCTCACACAAGCACTGGCGCACAACGGGTTGATCGCGATCCTGCGTGGCTTGCGTCCCGAAGAGGCGGCGGCCATCGGCGAGGTCCTGTACAGCGCCGGATTTCGTGTCATCGAAGTGCCGCTCAATTCCCCCGAACCGTACGAAAGTATCCGCATCCTGCGCAGTACCTTGCCGGCCGATTGCCTGATCGGTGCCGGCACCGTGCTCACGCCGGAACAGGTCGGGCAGGTGAAAGCCGCTGGCGGCCAAGTGATCGTCATGCCCCACAGCGACCCGAAGGTGCTGCGTGCGGCGAAAGCGGCGGGCTTGTACCTGTCGCCCGGCGTCGCCACGCCCACCGAAGCCTTTGCCGCGCTGGCCGAAGGCGCTCATGTACTGAAGATGTTTCCCGCCGAGCAAATGGGCCCGGCGGTGGTCAAGGCCTGGCTCGCGGTGTTGCCGGCCGGGACCGTGCTGGTGCCGGTGGGCGGGATTACGCCGGACAACATGGCGGTGTTCGTCGAAGCCGGCGTCAAGGGTTTCGGCCTCGGATCCGGGCTGTTCAAGCCGGGCCTGACAGCGGATGAAGTGGCGGTACGCGCCAAGGCCTACGTGGCCGCATGGAATGCCTTGAACTGAAGATTTTTCCAGCGCCCCGTGCGCTGCATCTGACAAGAGAGACAACAAGATGAAAATTACCAAGCTGACCACGTTTATCGTTCCGCCGCGCTGGTGCTTCCTCAAAGTCGAAACCGACGAGGGCGTGACCGGTTGGGGCGAGCCCGTGGTCGAGGGCCGTGCCCACACGGTGGCGGCGGCTGTCGAGGAATTGTCCGACTACCTGATCGGCAAAGACCCACGCAACATCGAAGACATCTGGACCGTGCTCTATCGCGGCGGCTTCTACCGCGGCGGCGCCATCCACATGAGCGCCCTGGCCGGCATCGACCAGGCGTTGTGGGACATCAAGGGCAAGGCCCTGGGCGTGTCGGTCAGCGATTTGCTGGGCGGCCAGGTGCGGGACAAGATCCGTGTGTATTCGTGGATCGGCGGCGACCGGCCAGCGGACACCGCCCGCGCGGCGAAAGAGGCTGTAGGGCGGGGCTTCACCGCGGTGAAAATGAATGGCACCGAAGAGTTGCAGTTTCTCGACACCTTCGAAAAAGTCGACCTGGCCCTGGCCAACGTGGCGGCGGTGCGCGATGCGGTCGGGCCGAACGTCGGCATTGGCGTGGACTTCCACGGCCGCGTGCACAAGCCGATGGCCAAGGTGCTGATGAAGGAACTCGATCCTTACAAACTGATGTTCATCGAAGAGCCGGTGCTCAGCGAAAACTACGAAGCCCTCAAGGAGCTGGCGCCGCTGACCAGCACCCCGATTGCCCTCGGCGAACGGTTGTTCTCGCGCTGGGACTTCAAGCGCGTACTCAGCGAAGGCTACGTGGACATCATCCAGCCGGATGCGTCCCACGCCGGCGGCATCACCGAAACCCGCAAGATCGCCAACATGGCCGAGGCCTACGACGTGGCGCTGGCGCTGCACTGCCCGCTGGGTCCCATCGCCCTGGCAGCGTGCCTGCAACTGGACGCGGTCTGCTACAACGCGTTCATCCAGGAGCAGAGCCTGGGCATCCACTACAACGAGAGCAACGACCTGCTGGATTACATCAAGGATCCGCAGGTGTTCGACTACGACAAGGGCTTCGTGAAGATCCCGAATGGCCCGGGCCTGGGCATCGAGATCAACGAGGAATACGTCATCGAACGCGCAGCCATCGGCCACCGCTGGCGCAACCCGATCTGGCGCCATGCCGATGGCAGTTTTGCCGAGTGGTGAGTCACGCCTGACCCAAGATCCCTGTGGGCCTGTGGTGAATGCAAAAGCCCATGAGCGCCCCAGAGCCCCTGTGGGAGCGAGCTTGCTCGCGATGGCAATGTATCAGTCACACATGCGCCAACTGACACACCGTCATCGCGAGCAAGCTCGCTCCCACAGTTTGATCTTCGCAGGCAGGGAGATCTTCTTCGGTACGCCCGTTCCTCAATAAACATAAAAAGAGGCACCTCACATGCAAGCGCACACCCTGAGCGCGCAGGCGTCGTTGGTGACGCCTAGCCGCAAGCGTTTTTTCATCATGGTCCTGCTGTTCATCACCGTGGTGATCAATTACCTGGACCGCAGTAACCTCTCGATTGCCGCCCCCGCGCTGACCAGTGACCTGGGCATCGACCCGATCCACGTCGGGCTGATTTTCTCCGCGTTCGGCTGGACCTACGCCGCCATGCAGATTCCCGGCGGCTGGCTGGTGGACCGGGTGCCGCCGCGCATCCTCTACAGCGTGGCGTTGCTGCTGTGGTCGGTGGCGACGGTGATGCTGGGGTTCGTCTCCAGCTTCATCGCGTTGTTCGTGCTGCGCATGGCAGTCGGAGCCCTGGAAGCGCCGGCCTATCCAATCAACAGCCGCGTGGTGACGACCTGGTTTCCCGAGCGCGAGCGGGCCACGGCCATCGGTTTCTACACGTCCGGGCAATTCGTCGGGCTGGCTTTCCTGACCCCGGTATTGGCCTGGCTGCAACACACCTTCGGTTGGCACATGGTGTTTGTCGCCACAGGCGCGGTGGGCATTCTCTGGGCAGTGATCTGGTACGCGGTGTATCGCGAGCCGCGGGACTTCAAAGGCGCCAACGCCGCCGAAATCGAGCTGATCCGCGAAGGCGGCGGGCTGGTGGACATCCAGGCCGAGGCTGCCAAGGTCAAGGCCAAGTTCAGCTGGGCCGACCTGCGGACCGTCCTGACCCAACGCAAGTTGTGGGGCATTTACCTGGGGCAGTTCTGCCTCAACTCCACGCTGTGGTTTTTCCTGACGTGGTTTCCAACCTACCTGGTGAAATATCGCGGCATGGACTTCATCAAGTCTGGCTTGCTGGCGTCGTTGCCGTTCCTCGCGGCGTTTGTCGGCGTGCTGTGCTCCGGGTTCTTCTCCGATTGGCTGATTCGCCGCGGCGCCACGGTGGGCTTTGCCCGCAAACTGCCGATCATTGGTGGGCTTTTGATTTCCACGGCGATCATTGGTGCCAACTATGTCGAATCGACGCCGCTGGTGATCGCCTTCCTGGCCCTGGCGTTCTTCGGCAATGGCCTGGCGTCGATCACGTGGTCGCTGGTTTCCACCTTGGCACCGGCGCGATTGCTCGGGTTGACCGGCGGGGTGCGCAACTTCATCGGTAACCTGGCGGCCATCGCCACGCCGATTGTCATTGGCTTCCTCGCCAGCGGCGATTCGTTTGCCCCGGCCATTACCTATATCGCTGTCCTGGCATTGGCTGGCGCGCTGTCCTACATCCTGCTGGTCGGGAAGGTCGAGCGCATCGAGTTGTAGTCCGACGGGGCGGGCGACCATAATGCCGCCCGTTCCCCGCTCACTGTTGAAGGTCGGCTATGCAGCAAGACGATCCAAAAATCACCAAGGACGCCGCGCCTACCGGCACGCAGACATTGCTGCGTGGCCTGGGCGTGGTCCAGGCGGTCGCCAGTGGCGCCCGCGACTTGAAGGAAATCGCCCGGCTGATCGGCACCACCCGCAGCACCACCCATCGCCTGGCCAGTTGCCTGGTGGACGAACGTTACCTGCGCGTGGTGCCGCAAGTGGGTTACCTGCTGGGTCCGAAGTTGATCGAACTGGGTTTCCAGGCCCGGGAAGAGCTGCCCCTAGTGAGCCTGGCGGGGCCGTACCTGGACGAGCTGTCGGCGCTGACCGGGGACACCGTTCACTTGGCGATTCGCGAGGGCGACGAAGTCTTGTACCTGCTGAAGAATCCGGGGCGCAACGGCCCGGAAATGCGCTCGCGGGTAGGCCATCGCATGCCGCTGGCGCGCACCGGGATCGGCAAGGCGCTGATGCTCGATGATTCTCAGGAACAATGGAAGCGGCTGTATGAAATCAGCCTGCCGGCGGGAGGGAAGAATCAGTTCTGGCCCCAGCATCAGGAGCAATCCTGGGAACAGTTCCAGCATCGGATGGTGGAATACGTGGCGGGGGGCTATGCGTTCGACCTGGAAGACAACGAGCCGTCGATTCGTTGTGTGGCGGCGCCGATTCGAGACGCGGGCAAGCGCATCGTCGCTGGTATCAGCATCGCCAGCACCGTGCCGTACATGCCGCTGGAAAAGATGGCCGAGCTGATTCCCCTGGTCAAAGGGGTCACAGCCCGGCTGTCGGCGGAGCTGGGCGCCAAGGTCTGACGAGCGTCAGGCCTTGAGCGTCGCCATGTCGATGACGAAGCGGTACTTCACATCCCCGGCGATCATGCGGCTGTAGGCCTCGTTGATCTGGCGGATGTCGAGCATTTCAATGTCGCAACTGATGTTGTGCTCGGCGCAGAAATCCAGCATTTCCTGGGTTTCTGCGATACCGCCGATCAGCGAGCCGGCCAGCACTCGGCGCCCCATGATCAGTTTTGCCGCGTGTACCGGTGGGTCGACCGGCTCGACCAGGCCCACGATGATGTGTACACCGTCGAAATGCAGCGTGTCGAGGTAGGGATTGAGGTCGTGCTGCACCGGAATGGTGTCCAGCAGGAAATTGAAACGTCCGGCGGCAGCCGCCATCTGTTCGGCGTCGGTGGACACGATCACATGGTCCGCGCCCTGACGACGGGCCTCTTCAGCCTTGCTCGCCGAGCGGGTGAACAACGTCACTTCTGCGCCCATGGCCTTGGCGAACTTGATGCCCATGTGGCCCAGGCCGCCCATGCCCAGCACGCCGACCTTGTCGCCAGCCTTCACGCCGTAGTGTTTGAGGGGCGAATAAGTGGTGATGCCGGCGCACAGCAGCGGCGCGGCGCTGGCCGGGTCGAGTGTTTGCGGGATGCGCAGCACAAAGTGCTCGCTGACCACGATGCTGTCGGAATAACCGCCCATGGTGTGGCCACCGCTGACGCGGTCCGGGCTGGCGTAGGTCTGGGTCATGCCTTCGAAGCAGTATTGCTCCAAGTCCGCCCGGCACGCTTCGCACTCGCGGCAGGAGTCGACCATGCAGCCCACACCGACCAAGTCGCCGACTTTGTGAGCGGTAACATTCGCACCGACGGCGGTGACTTTTCCGATGATTTCATGGCCGGGCATCAGCGGGTAGACGGCAATGCCCCATTCATTGCGGGCCTGGTGGATGTCGGAGTGGCAGACCCCGCAGTAGAGAATATCGATCGCCACATCGTCGGCTCGCGGGCTGCGACGCTCGAACTTCATGGGGGCGAGGGGAGTGGTTGCCGATTGGGCGGCATATCCGATGGCTGTGTACATGATGGACCTCGCTAAGCAGTGAACGGTGAGGGAATCCATTCTGGGAGTCATGGCGGCAGGCGGCGATGGCGATTCCTCCGCCTGTCATGCCTAATCCTCCGGCATTGGCCAGGATTTGATTCCATGTGACGCCAGACCTGCGATGATGGTTTCATCCCATTTTCCGTGAAGTTTTCGACCATGTTGTTGACCCGCCATCTCGATGCCAATGCCACGCTGGTTTCACTGATCGAACCCTTGGCGACCCGCGACGGTTTTGTCCCTACACCGCTGCCCGGCGTGCATGCTTTGCGCGCCAGCCAGGACGTCGCTCGTGGCCCGCAGCTCTACGAGCCGAGCCTGGTGATCATCGCCCAAGGCAGCAAACTGGCCTACCTGGGGCCACGCACAATGGAATATGGCGCCGGGCATTATCTGATCCAGGCCTTGCCGGTGCCGTTCGAATGCGAAACCTACGCCATGCCCAATGCTCCGCTGTATGGCGTTTCCGTTGCGATCGACCGGGCGATGTTGGGGGAGTTGGTGCTTTCCATGGGATTGATGCCAGGGCGGAATCTACCGCCCCAGACACCGGAATCCATGACCTGCGCAGTGCTCGATGACGCCATGCGTGGGTGTGTCGAGCGCTTGTTGCGCTGCCTGCACGATCCGCTGGAATGCCAGGTCATGGGCCAGGCACGATTGCGGGAGTTGCTGTTCGTCGCGTTGCGCGGTCCCCAGGCTGATGTGCTGCGGGCGCTGGTGGAGCAGCAAGGCCAGTTTGCCCGGATTGCCGCGGCCCTGAGCCATCTGCATGCGCATTTCACCGAGCCACTGAACGTCGAGACCTTGGCCAGTTGCGCGAACATGAGCGCTTCGACCTTCCATGAGCATTTCAAGCGCAGCACCTTGCTGTCGCCGGTGCAGTACCTCAAGCGGTTGCGCCTGCTCAAGGCTCAGCGCCTGCTGATGTGCGAGGGCATGAGTGTGGCCCACGTCGCGCACCAGGTGGGGTATCAGAGCCCGTCGCAATTCAGTCGCGAATACAAGCGCTACTTCGAGCGCAATCCCGGGGAAGAGCGCGCGGCCTGACCTTTTGAATGTCCCTTGTGGGAGCGAGCTTGCTCGCGATAGCGGTGTATCAGTCGACATCTTTGTTGAATGAACAATAGCTATCGCGAGCAAGCTCGCTCCCACATGGGGTTGCGGTGTTTTTTGAATCGGGGGCAACAAAAAGGCCCCCATTGCGGGAGCCTCGATGTTCGGCGTGTCGGCTTACATGTTCGGGTAAGTCGGCCCGCCAGCGCCTTCCGGCGATACCCAGGTGATGTTCTGCGCAGGGTCCTTGATGTCGCAGGTCTTGCAGTGGACGCAGTTCTGGGCGTTGATCTGGAAGCGCTTCTCGCCGTCTTCCTTGGTCACCACTTCGTACACGCCAGCCGGGCAGTAGCGCTGGGCCGGTTCGTCGTACAGCGGCAGGTTCTTGCTGATCGGGATGCTCGGGTCGGTCAGCTTCAGGTGGCAGGGTTGTTCTTCTTCGTGGTTGGTACCGGAGATGAACACCGAGCTGAGTTTGTCGAAGCTGATCTTGCCGTCCGGTTTCGGGTAGTCGATCTTCTTGCAATCGGCTGCCAGTTTCAGGCACGCATAGTCGGGCTTGTTGTCATGCAGGGTGAACGGAATCTTGCCACCGAAAATGTTCTGGTCGAGCCAGTTGAAACCGCCACCGATGATTGCGCCGTATTTGTGGATCGCCGCACCGAAGTTGCGGCTGGCGAACAGTTCTTCGTACAGCCAGCTGTTCTTGAAGCTGTCGACGTAGGCGGTCAGTTCATCGCCGCCTTCGGACTCGGCGAACAGGCGATCGGCCACGGCCTCGGCGGCGAGCATGCCGGATTTCATGGCGGTGTGGCTGCCCTTGATCTTGGCGAAGTTCAGGGTGCCGAGGTCGCAACCGATCAGTGCGCCGCCCTTGAAGACCATTTTCGGCAGCGAGTTCAGGCCGCCCTTGCAGATGGCACGGGCGCCGTAGCTGACGCGTTTGCCGCCTTCCAGGTACTGCTTGAGCACCGGGTGGTGCTTGAGGCGCTGGAACTCGTCGAACGGCGACAGGAAGGTGTTGCTGTAGGACAGGTCGATAATCAGGCCGACCACCACCTGGTTGTTTTCCAGGTGATAGAGGAAGGATCCGCCGGTGTTCTCGGTGCCCATGATGTCCAGCGGCCAGCCAGCAGTGTGCACCACCAGGCCGGGTTGATGCTTGGCCGGGTCGATTTCCCAGATTTCCTTCAAGCCGATGCCGTAGTGCTGGGCGTCGGCCTCGCTGTCCAGGTTGAAGCGCTTGATCAGTTGCTTGCCGATGTGACCACGGCAGCCTTCGGCGAATAGCGTGTATTTGCCACGCAATTCCATGCCGGGGGTGTAGAGGCCTTCCTTTGGATTGCCTTCGCGGTCGACACCCAAGTCGCCGGTGATGATTCCGCGAACCACGCCGTTTTCGTCGAACAGCGCTTCCTGGGCGGCGAAGCCCGGGTAGATTTCCACGCCCAGGTTCTCGGCTTGCTGGGCCAGCCAGCGGCACAGGTTGCCCAGGGAAATAATATAGTTGCCTTCGTTGTGCATGGTCTTGGGCACAAAGAAGTCAGGGATTTTGCTCGCGGCCTCGGCGTTTCTCAGGACATAAATGTCATCGCGTACGACGGGCGTGTTCAACGGTGCGCCGAGTTCTTTCCAGTCCGGGAACAGCTCATTCAAGGCGCGGGGCTCGAACACCGCGCCGGAGAGGATGTGCGCGCCGACTTCGGAACCTTTTTCGACCACGCAGACGCTGATTTCCTTACCGGCTTCGGCGGCCTTCTGTTTCAGTCGGCAAGCGGCAGACAGGCCAGCGGGGCCGGCACCGACGATGACCACGTCGAATTCCATGTATTCGCGTTCCACAGGCTATCTCCTACTCAAGGCTCACAGTTTTTCTAATTGGAGGTTTGGCGTTGCATCCGTTGTTTCCTTCGCGAAAAGCGACGAAAGAGGCAATGGATGAAACGCGGGTCTCTCTTAAGCGGCGCATTATATCTACACCACTCTCAGGGTCCAATACAAACGTTTGTTTGAAATTGCCGCAGCCCAGATAAATCACTGACGTACGGCTTATGACTGACCATTTTGCCGTATTGACCGGAATAGGCGTTCCGGTCAAGATACGGGCGGTTTTGCGCTCGCCGTAGGCTGACTGTTGGTTCCAAGAGCACCTCTAAAGACAGGGCGAAGGCAGCACAAAGTGACGTATTGCGCGGTTCCCAGGCGCAGTTTACACGCCGCGATAATGAATGACTCATTGGTCATCACTGACGAATGGTCTTCACTCCCGTGAGCTGGGTCATGTGTGGTTCATGCCGGCGTTTTTAGAGGTGCCCTTGCGCCCATGAGCATCAACCGCCAGGTTCGCCTAGGCGACTTTTTTTCACCGGAGAGTAACGAGGAATCCATGAAGGTTCTTGTAGCTGTCAAACGAGTGGTCGACTATAACGTCAAGGTTCGCGTCAAGGCGGACAACTCCGGCGTCGACCTCGCCAACGTCAAGATGTCGATGAACCCCTTCTGCGAAATCGCCGTGGAAGAAGCCGTCCGCCTGAAAGAGAAAGGCGTGGCAACGGAAATCGTCGTCGTCTCCATCGGCCCGACCACCGCCCAGGAACAACTGCGCACCGCGCTGGCCCTGGGTGCCGATCGCGCCATCCTCGTCGAATCCGCCGAAGACCTGACCTCCCTGGCCGTGGCCAAGCTGCTCAAGGCCGTCGTTGACAAGGAACAGCCATCGCTGGTGATCCTCGGCAAACAGGCCATCGACAGCGACAACAACCAGACCGGCCAGATGCTCGCGGCATTGAGCGGCTACGGTCAGGGCACCTTCGCTTCGAAAGTCGAATTGTCCGGCGACAGCGTTGCCGTGACCCGCGAGATCGACGGCGGCGCGCAGACCGTTTCCCTGAAACTGCCGGCCATCGTCACCACCGACCTGCGTTTGATCGAGCCGCGTTATGCGTCGTTGCCAAACATCATGAAAGCCAAGAAGAAGCCGCTTGAAGTGCTGACTCCGGATGCTTTGGGTGTTTCCACCGCCTCCACCAACAAGACCGTCAAAGTCGAAGCGCCGGCTGCACGCAGCGCGGGCATCAAGGTCAAGTCGGTGGCTGAACTGGTCGAGAAACTGAAAAACGAAGCGAAGGTAATCTGACTATGACTATCTTGGTAATCGCCGAACACGATAACAAGGCGCTGGCTCCGGCCACGCTGAACACCGTTGCAGCCGCTGCCAAAATTGGTGGTGACGTGCACGTCCTGGTGGCCGGGCAGGGCGCAAGCGCCGTTGCCGAAGCCGCTGCGAAAATCGCTGGCGTGGCAAAAGTGCTGTCGGCCGACAACGCCGCCTACGCTCACCAGTTGCCGGAAAACGTTGCTCCATTGGTTGCCGAGCTGGGCAAGGGCTACAGCCACATCCTGGCTGCCGCCACCTCGAACGGCAAGAACATCCTGCCGCGCGTTGCTGCCGCGCTGGACGTCGACCAGATCTCCGAGATCATCTCGGTAGAAAGCGCTGACACCTTCAAGCGTCCGATCTACGCCGGCAACGCCATTGCCACCGTGCAATCGACCGCAGCGATCAAGGTCATCACCGTCCGTGCCACCGGTTTCGACCCGGTTGCCGCCGAAGGTGGCTCGGCTGCGGTTGAAGCCGTAGGCGCTGCTCACGACGCCGGCATCTCCAGCTTCGTCAACGAAGAACTGGCCAAGTCCGACCGTCCTGAACTGACCGCTGCCAAGATCGTCGTTTCCGGCGGTCGCGGCATGCAGAACGGTGACAACTTCAAGCACCTGTACGCCCTGGCCGACAAGCTGGGCGCCGCCGTCGGTGCTTCCCGCGCCGCGGTCGACGCCGGTTTCGTGCCGAACGACATGCAGGTCGGCCAGACCGGCAAGATCGTTGCGCCACAGCTGTACATCGCCGTCGGTATCTCTGGCGCGATCCAGCACCTGGCCGGCATGAAAGATTCCAAGGTGATCGTTGCGATCAACAAGGATGAAGAAGCGCCGATCTTCCAGGTGGCTGACTACGGCTTGGTAGCGGACTTGTTCGAAGCCATCCCCGAGCTGGAGAAGCTGGTCTAATCCGGCGTCTTCACTTATAAAGAGCCCGGCCCTTTGGCCGGGCTTTTTATTTTCCGCATCAGAGGAGCTTATCGCCATGGATCTGCGCCGCTTGACCGGCTGGTGGTTGCTGTGGGCGTTGGCGTTCGTGCCGGGCCTGTCTTTCGCCGCCGGCAAATGTGAACGACTGATCGCCACCGGCAGCCCGGACGCACCGCCTTACCTCTGGCAAGACCCTCAAGACCCCAAGCACCTGATCGGTGCCGGTGCCGATCTGCTGGCGCACGTCGGGGCGGAGCTGGGGATCAAAATCGAACTGCTGTATGCCGGCAAGCGCGCCCAGGCGCTGGACGAAGTGCGCAGTGGGCGCATGGACCTGCTCACCGACGCTCCGCTGACCGCCACCGGGCTTGATGCGCTGGATTACGTTCATCCGCCCTTGCTGGAAAACGATTACCTGGTCTGGACACGCAAGGACTCGAGCCTCGACATCACCCAGCCCGAAGATCTTCACGGTCACTCCGGCGCCTTGTCGGAAAAGTCTCGCATGACCCAGGAATTTGGCGTCTTTGCCGAGCAGAAACTATCCCTCGTGCGCACGCCCAACCTGACCCAGGCCTTTCAGAAATTGCTGTTGGGAGAGGTGGAATATGTCCTGGCAGGGCGCTATTCGGGCCTGGCGATGGCGCAGACACTGGGGATGGCCAGCGACCTGCAAGCCGCATCGCAACCGGTGGATAAGCCCGGGCTGTTCCTCGCGGTTTCCCATAACTCCGCCTGCAATGACCCATGGTTACGCGGACAGCTGGCGCAAAAGATGACAGAATTGGCCGCGTCCGGTCTGACGGAGGCTGTGTTGCAGCGCAATCTCGAGCGTTGGAACACACAGTTGCAGCCACCTGTCAGTGCCCCCAAACAGTAGGGAACATTAGTGACTATTCGACCTCTTTTCGCTGCCCTGGCCGTTCTGGCTCTGGCGGGCTGCGCAGCCGATCCGGCGCCGAATGAACAGATCCGCCTGACCGAACAGGCATTGAAGCAAGCCCGGGCCGTTGGCGCCACCGTCGACGAAGTGCCCGAATTGAAACTGGCTGAAGAAAAATTCGCCCGCGCCAAATCCAACATGGCAGACGAATCCTACAAGAAGGCGCGCATGCGGGCCGAACAGGCTGAACTCGACGCCCGACTGGCCGAAGCTAAGGTGCTGACCCTCAAGAGCCAGGAGCAACTGAACGTGCTCGACACCCGCATCAAGCGCTTGCGCAAACAATTGAGGGAGGATGCCCAATGAAGCACTCCCACGTATTGGGCGGCCTGGTCCTCGCCAGCCTTGCCAGCTTGTATGGCTGCGCCGGCCAGCGCAGCGAAGCGGCGCTCGAACAGGCCAGCACCGATTTCCAGAAGGTCAAGGAAGACGCCAACGTATTGCGTGCCGCGCCCCGGGATGTGATCCGCGCTGGCGAGTCCCTGGCCCGTGCCGATCGCCTGTCCAGCTACTGGGGCAGCGGTGAGGATGTGCAGCATTACGCCTACCTGAGCCAGCGCTACAGTGCGATCGCCCGAGAGCACAGCAACCAGGTGCTCAACGAAGAGCGTGCGGCGAAGCTCGAACTGGAGCGCCAGCGCCTGCAATTGGCCTTGCGTGAGTCCAAATTGTTGAGCGTGCAGCAGCAGGGCAAATGGCTCGAAGAACAGATCATGGCGATGGCGACCACCCAGACTGATCGCGGCTTGGTGATGACCTTGGGTGACGTGCTGTTCGACACCGGCGAAGCGGAACTGAAAAACTCGGCCAACCGGGTCGTGCTCAAGATCGTGCAGTTCTTGCAGCTCAATCCCAAGCGCGTGGTGCGTATCGAGGGGTACACCGACAGCACCGGCGGCAAGCAGGAAAACCTCAAGCTGTCCCGCGACCGCGCACAGTCGGTGGCAGATGTGCTGGTGGACTTGGGGATTGATGAAAAGCGCATCCAGGTCGAAGGCTACGGTGATGAGTATCCGGTAGACGTCAACGCTTCCGAGCGTGGCCGGGCACAGAACCGTCGCGTTGAAATTGTGTTCTCCGACGAAAAAGGCCAGCTCGGCGCCGCCCGCTAAGGGCTGCGTCACTGGAAAACCCGGCCCCTGTAAAAGGCGCCGGGTTTTTTTGGCCCTGCAATCGATGCAGGATGAGTACAGTTAGAGCTGTCACTCCACTGTACTGTCGAGTAATCTGGCAACTGTCCCAGTACACTTCTAAACTGTTCCGGTATTGTTTCCGACAAGAATAAAATGCCCGTGAAATCGAGTGCTGCGTCATGACCAACCTCCTGCTCTATCAACGTATTGCTCAACAGCTGGCTGAAGACATCCGGCGCGGTGTGTATCAGCCTGGTGAACGTGTGCCTTCGGTGCGCAAGATGAGCTCGCAGCTCAACGTCAGCCACGCCACGGTGCTGCAGGCCTATGCAAACCTTGAAGACCAGGGGTTGATTCGCGCACGGCCGCAATCGGGCTACTACGTTCACCAGACGCCGGCCCTGACCGCACCGACGCCGGACATTGCCCGGGTTGAGCGTCCGGGGCTGGTGACGCGCAGCAGCATCATCCAGCAGGTATTGGTCGAGTCGCGCCGCGAAGGGGTATTCCCCCTGGGCGCGGCGGTGCCGAGCGTCGACTACCTGCCGGTTCGGGCCTTGCATCAGCAATTGGCCAAGGTCACGCGTTTCCACAGCCCGCGGGCGTTCAGCTACATGTTCAGCCCGGGCTTCGAGCCGTTGCGGCGTCAAGTGGCGATTCGCATGCGCGATGCCGGTGTCGTGGTGGACCCTTCCGAAGTCGTGATTACCCATGGCTGTGTCGATGCGTTGCAGATGTCCTTGCGGGTGCTGACGCGGCCGGGGGACTTGATCGCCGCCGAGTCGCCGACCTACTACGGCTTGCTGCAACTGGCGGATCTGTTGGGGCTCAAGGTCATCGAGATTCCCAGCGACCCGGTTACCGGTATGAGCCTGGAGGCCTTGCAGTTGGCGGCCAACCAGTGGTCGATCAAGGCCTTGGTGCTGACCACGCGCCTGAGCAATCCCCTCGGCGGCACCATGCCCGAAGAGCGACAAAAGCAGTTGCTGCGCCTGGCGTCGGACTTCGATATCCAGATCGTCGAGGACGATATCTATGGCGAGCTGATGTTCGAGCAGGGCCGCACCAAGGCCCTCAAGGCCTACGACCGGCTGGATCGGGTCATCTATTGTTCGAGTTTTTCCAAGACATTGTCACCGGGCGTGCGCATCGGCTGGATGATCGCGGGGAAATTCCAGCAGGAAATACAGCGGCTCCAGACCTTCAGCACTCACTCGGCGTGCAGCGTCACGCAAATGGGCATTGCCGCGTACCTGGAAAACGGCGGCTATGACCGACATTTGCGCTATATCCGCCAGGAGTACCGCAAGAACCTCAGCGCTTTCCAGCTGGCGGTGCAACAGTATTTCCCCGAAGGCACGCAAATGAGCCGTCCCACTGGCGGGTTCATCCTGTGGGTCAGTCTACCGGGGCGGGTCAATACCCAGGAATTGCATGTGCGGGCGTTGCAACAAGGCATCAGCATCGCCCCAGGGCTTATTTTCAGCAACACCGAGCAGTTCAACCACTGCATTCGCTTGAACTGCGGCACACCCTGGAACCGCGAGGCAGAGCGGGCCCTGATGACGCTGGGGTTGTTGGCGACGCAATTGTGCCAAGAGACGGCCAACGGGTTCCTATAGAAATCAGCGGCTTAGCTTGATGTGCTTGTCAGCGCCTGATTATCAGGCGAGCATGGGGATCTCTGCCGTCAGTGCCGTTGTGTCTATGAAAGCCATTGTTCCTGTTGCCTGGGTTTTGATCGGCCTGTTGAGTGCCTTCCAAATGGGAGGCATTGCCGTGGCGGCTTCGACGCAGGAAAAACCGGCCGCCAGTGCCACGAAAGACGGGCCGAAAAAAAACACAGCGGCCAAGAAGCCTTCCCCTAAAAAGGCGACTGCGGCGAAGAAAAAGCGCGCGCCCATCGCCTCCAAGAGCAAATCCGCCCGTGAAGTCGCCAAGACCCTATTGCCGCCGGCCAAGCTGGACTTGAGCCTGCCCCATGACATGGTCGAGGAACTGCAGCCACCGGGTAAAGTGCAGCCGCCCAAGCGTGAACCGCTCTTGCCGTCAATGTTTGGAGATAAGCCCGGACCGTTCCAGCTCAATGGCCGGCTGTTGAGCAATGAAATGCAACTGCCGCTGCGCAATCAGGAGCGTAATGAGGTGGAAGGTGCGGCGCTGGAGTTTGAATTCAAGCAGTAGGCCTCTCACAGGCGTGCCGCTCGTCACTGACCGTTCGGTCATCTCGCCAAGGGCAAAAAAACACGCAGGCGGGAATTTAAAACGGGTGTTTTAGCCGTTACTCTGTGTTCTGTTACTCATCATTACTGTCGCGAGGATGTGGTTGTCGTGAAATGCCGTGAAGGCTGTGGTGCCTGTTGCATCGCCCCCTCTATCAGTTCGCCTATCCCTGGGATGCCCCTAGGCAAGCCTGCGGGAGAACGGTGCGTGCAATTGTCCGTCGATAACCTGTGCCAGATCTTCGGCCAGTCGGAGCGTCCGGCGGTATGCTCGGCGTTCGAAGCCGACATCGAGGTGTGCGGCGACAGCAGTGAAGAGGCCATCCGCTTGATCGGTTGGTGGGAGCAAGTCACGGCAGCGTGATGGGTCAATGAACGGATCCGAAATAAACGAACTTGGACAATAAGGAAAACACTATGGGTTCGCTGCATCGTATGGCTGTGTTGTGTGGGTTGACCGTATTGCTGGCAACGGCCACCGCTCAGGCAGAAGACTGGCAGGTTGCCAAGGAGAAGGACGGCATCAAGGTTTCCCTCAGTGAAGTAGCGGGCTCCGAGTACAAGGCTTATCGTGGCGTGACAGTGATGAAAACCTCCATGGCCAAGCTGCGCAGCTTGCAAGAGGACGTAGCGGGCGCCTGCGCCTGGATTCATGAGTGCAAGAGCCAGAAACTGCTCAAGCACGAAGGCAATCAGAGCTGGACCTACACCCAGTTCAACACGCCATGGCCGGTGACGCCCCGGGACTCGGTGCTGGAAGTCACGACCGAGGAGGGCACCGATGGCAGCCTGACCCGCAAGCTCAAGGGCTTACCTGAGTACTTGCCTGAGGAGAAGGGTTTTGTGCGTGTGACCAAGGTCGACGGTTTCTGGAAGTTCACCCCCAAGGGCGCAGACCAGGTCGAAGTGATCTATCAGGTCCATACCGAGCCGGGTGGTAGCGTACCGTCCATGGTGGCCAACAAGTTCGTGGTGGATGCGCCGTTTAATACATTGAAAGCGTTGAAAGAGCGCGCTGAAAAATAAACAGTATTCGCTGATGAAGAGACCGCCCCCGAGGCGGTCTTTTCATGTGTGCCGTCCGAACTTCCAGCGGAACGATTGTCCCGCCGCCAATGTCGAGATAGAGGTAAGCCAGGTCCTGAATTGATCAAGGAGACACTGATGCAAAAGTGGGAAATCACTTTCATTGACGATCACGGTGAAACCACCGTCGAGCAGTTCGACTATGACCAGAAGCCCACCATGGAGCAGGCTGCCCAACTGATTCGCGAAAGGTTGCTTCCAGTGCTCAACAAGCTGGATATGAACGACTTGGAGAACCGCACCGAAGACCCGACGGTCAAGAATCTCAAGTCCCAGAACAGTATCGAAATCGTCAGCATTACACCAATTTCATGAAACCTTGCCTGGTCTCGCTTGGCAGTGGCCATCACTTGCGGCTACTCTGCAATTGAGATCAGCGAAAGGATCGCCAAGGTCCGGTCTTGTCAGCTACATGCTTGTGTCCCGACGGTCATTTGATGCCGTATCGCTTGCAGCCTGCGGGCTTCACGCACGGGAAGACGGAAAGTCTATCCATCGGTTTTAGGAGGACGTTTCATGAGCACAGCCTATCAAGAAGACATCAGCACCAGCGTATTGCGCCGCATGAAAGAAGGCGGTTTCGATTTTTCCCGATTCCATCCCATTGAGTTCTACGCCATTTTCCCGGACGAGGAGCGGGCGCGCAGGGCGGCAGGTCAATTTCGGGGAGAATCGTTGAACGCGCAGATCAGTGCACGGGACGACGGGGCGTGGTCATTGGAACTGAGCCGGGTGATGTACGCCACTTACGATGATATTGGCGACGTCGAGCAAGACTTCGAGGCCGTCGTCGAACCTTTGGGTGGCGTGATCGAAGGGTGGGGCGTCAAGCAAGAGCTCCGGCGCCTGCAGGCCTGACAATCAGTTACCGCAACCACAGCAACGGCTGACCTTTGTGTCGGCCGTTTTCATGTCTGCGACTAGCCGGGACCTTTGTGGGAGCCGAGCTTGCTCGCGATGACGGTGGGCCAGCTTGCATCAATGTTGAATGTGCCGACGCCATCGCGAGCAAGCTCGGCTCCCACAGGGGAGCTCACCGATAATCCATTGTGGGAGCGAGCTTGCTCGCGATGGCGGCCGCAAACCAACATCACTTTCCCGCTGACTCACCACCATCCTCTCCTCCAGGTTTTGTACCTAACTGTATCGAGACCAAGCCGCGTCGTTTTTCCGTGACTATGCTCATGAAAGCGACGCCCCTGCGTCGCAATGAAGCGGGGGGCAGCGGGTTGGGGGGATTTGCCGCACCATAAAAGTGCGCGGCCTGAGAATGGAGAATCCAACCCGGTGATCATAAAGCGTTTATGCCGATGGCACGGGGCTTGCGAAGCTTGCTGCCAGGGTGACAAGGAGTACGGCATGATCCGCAGCGGTTTTGATGAAATGTACGACGCCGACGGCCAGGTCCGGCCGCACTACCAGGCGTTTGCCCGCTGGTTGGCCGACACGCCTGACGAACTGCTGGCGCAACGCAGGCGCGAAGCCGACCTGTTGTGTCATCGTGCCGGCATTACGTTCACGCTCTACGGTGACGAACAGGGGACCGAGCGCCTGATTCCGTTCGACACGATCCCGCGCAGCATTCCGGCCAGCGAATGGCGGGAGGTGGAGCGCGGCTGCATCCAGCGGGTCAAGGCGCTGAACATGTTCCTGGCCGACCTCTACCACGAACAACGGATCATCCGCGCCGGCATCATTCCCGCCGAGCAGGTGCTGGCCAACGAGCAATATCAACTGGCGATGCAGGGGCTGGACCTGCACCGTGACATCTATGCGCACATTTGCGGTGTCGATCTGGTGCGCGACGGTGACGGTACGTACTACGTGCTCGAAGACAATCTTCGTACGCCCAGCGGTGTCAGCTACATGCTCGAAGACCGCAAGATGATGATGCGCCTGTTTCCCGAACTGTTCGCCGCCCAGCGCATCGCTCCCATTGACCATTATCCGAACCTGCTGCTCGACCCCCTGAAAAGCTCCAGCCCACTGGACGACCCCAGCGTCGTGGTGCTGACGCCGGGGCGTTTCAACAGCGCGTTCTTCGAGCACGCGTTCCTCGCCCGGGAAATGGGCGTGGAATTGGTGGAAGGCGCCGACCTGTTCGTCCGGGATGACAAAGTGTTCATGCGCACCACCGACGGCCCGAAAGCGGTGGATGTAATCTACCGTCGCCTCGACGATGCGTTCCTCGATCCCCTGGCCTTCAATCCAGATTCAATGCTCGGCGTGCCGGGGCTGTTGTCCTCCTATCGCTCCGGCAATGTGGTGCTGGCCAATGCCATCGGCACAGGTGTAGCGGATGACAAATCGGTGTACCCGTTCGTCACCGACATGATCCGTTTTTACCTGGACGAAGAGCCGATCCTGAAGAACGTTCCTACCTGGCAGTGCCGTAATCCCGCTGAGCTTTCCCACGTACTGGCGAATCTTCCCGACCTGGTGGGCAAGGAAACCCAGGGTTCCGGCGGTTATGGAATGCTGGTGGGGCCAGCCGCGACCACGGCGCAGATCGATGCCTTTCGCGAGCGGATCAAGGCCAAGCCGCACGCCTACATCGCCCAGCCGACGTTGTCGCTCTCGACCTGCCCGACCTTTGTCGAAAACGGCATCGCCCCGCGCCACATCGACTTGCGTCCGTTCGTGCTGGCCGGCCGCGAGACCCGCGTGGTCCCTGGCGGGCTGACACGGGTGGCGCTGCGCGAGGGCTCCCTGGTGGTGAATTCATCCCAGGGCGGTGGTACCAAGGACACTTGGGTGGTCGAGGATTGAGGAACTGCCATGCTGAGTAGAACCGCCTCGGACCTGTACTGGATGTCGCGCTACCTGGAGCGGGCGGAGAACCTCGCGCGGATGCTCGACGTGAGCTATTCATTGTCGTTGATGCCCCAGGACGGGCGTGGCGACGGCCTGCACGAGCTGGCCATGCCATTGCTGATCACCGGCACGCTGGACGATTACCGGGAGCGACACGGCGATCTGCACGCCGAGCGCCTGCTGCATTTCTTTGCCCTGGAAGCGGCCAATCCAGCCAGCATCTACAGTTGCCTGGGCTCCGCGCGAGCCAGTGCCCACGCGGTACGTGGGCGAATCACCGCCGACATGTGGGAAAACATCAATGCCACCTGGTTGGAAATTCGCGGTATCGCCGAGCAAGGTTTGAATCGCTACGGCATGAGCCGTTTCTGCGAGTGGATCAAGGAGCGCTCGCACCTGTTTCGCGGCGCAACCTACGGCACCATCATGCGTAACGACGCGTTCCGGTTCATTCGCCTGGGGACCTTTATCGAAAGGGCCGACAACACCCTGCGTTTGCTCGATGCCCGTTACGAAATGGCCGGTGACCAAGCCGACGCGGTCAGCGACGGCACGGCCCATGCGTACTACCAATGGAGCGCCTTGTTGCGGGCCTTGTCGTCCTTCGAGGCCTACACCGAGATCTACCGTGAAGCCCCGGGCGCTCGCCATGTGGCGGAGTTGCTGCTGTTGCGCGCCGACGTGCCGCGCTCGCTGCGCGCCTGCACTGAAGAAATCAACCAGATCCTCGCCAGCCTGCCGGGCACTAACGGCCGGCAGGCACAACGGCTGGCGGCGGAAATGGACGCACGCCTGCGCTACACCGGTATCAACGAAATCCTCGACGGGGGCCTGCATGCCTGGCTCACCGATTTCATTCCACTGGTCCGTGAACTGGGCAATGCCATTCACAGTTCCTACCTGGAGGTCATATGAGACTCTCGATCAGCCACGAAACGGCCTACCACTATGAAGACCAGGTTCGCGCCAGCATCCAATATCTGCGCCTGACGCCCCACGACAGCGAACGCCAGCACGTGCTGAGCTGGCAGCTTGATTTGCCACGGCCTGTGCGGGCGCAACTGGATCCGTTCGGAAACATCCTGCACGTACTGACCCTGGATGAGCCCCACGAAACGGTGATCATCGGCGCCCGCGGGCAGGTGGATATCGATCCGTCGCGCGAAGCCGAACATGAAAGCCAGTCGGCGCTGCCGTTCCTGCGCTTCACCCGGCTGACCGAGGCGGACGAGGCTCTTCGAACCTTCGCCGCGCAGCAATGCCAGCAGCGTCGCGATCGTACGGCGCTGATCGACCTGATGCAGGGGCTGAACCAGCACATGATCTATACCCCTGGCACGACGGCGATCGAGACCAGTGCGGCCCAGGCTTTTGCCGGTCGTAGCGGGGTGTGCCAGGACCATACCCACGCCTTCCTGGCGTGCGCCCGTAGCCTGGGCGTGCCGGCGCGTTATGTGTCGGGGTATCTGTTCAACGAAGAAAGCGAACACCTGGCGAGTCATGCCTGGGCAGAAGCCTGGTTGGACGACGCCTGGTACAGCTTTGACGTGACCAACCAACTGGCCCGTCCGGAGCGGCACCTGAAACTGGCCGTGGGCCTGGATTACCTGGACGCCTGCCCGGTGCGAGGCATGCGCCGCGGCGGCGGTTGCGAGCAGATGCACGCCAAGCTGGTCGTGACAGCGGCGCCGGTGATCACGGTGCAACAACAATGATCATTTAGTGAGCGAGCTTTTGTGGCGAGGGAGCTTGCTCCCGCTCGAGTGCGAAGCGCTCGCAAGCCTTATAAGGGGCTGCTACGCTGCCCAGCGGGAGCAAGCTCCCTCGCCACAAAAAAGCGATCTCACGGGGCCAATGGCTGCTTGCGTCCCGCCATATGCTTCAAATAACCCACCAGCAACTCCAGCTCTGGGTCCGGCAGAACTGTTGTGGAGAACCCGGGCATTTTTCCCTGTGGCCAGCGTCGCAGGCCTTGCGGGTCGCGGATGTAGCGCTTGAGGAAATCCCCGGAGAAGTATTCGGTGGGATTGAACGGAATGTTCAAGTCAGGACCGAACTGCGCATCGCCGGCGCCATTGAGCCGATGACACGCCAGGCAGTTTTTCTGGAACAGTGCGAAACCCTTGTTGATCGGGTCATCCTTGGCCAGCCCGGACGCCGGCAGCAGGGCCGGGAAGCGCTCAGCCACGGCCGACAGACGCTTGATGCTCGCCACCGCGTAGGGCCATTGTTCCGGGCTGATCCGACCCGCCTGCGGGTCGGTCCAGACCAGATAAAAAGGCCCGGCCCTGGACTTGCCTGCTCCCAGCGACGGCCAAGGCGTGGCCGGGTCCTCGATCGCCAGCCAGGCCCGGGCTCCGCTCTTGTCGAGGAGTGGCGCCGCGGGCATTTCGGCAGCGAATCCGTCCAGGGCAACGGCTTGCAGATGGTCGTCCGGCTGGATACCCGTCAGGAGTGAAGTCAGCGGCACGGCTCGATAACTCATGGGTTTCTTGTAGGAAACGTCCTCGGCAATCTGGACCGTTCGCACATCCGGGTGCTTGAGCAGTTCTTCGGTTTGCCAGGTGCGCGTGCTCGCGCCCAACTCCAGCACCAGTTGCGCGGCATAAAGGGGCGTGCTGAGCAGCAACGCCCCGAACACAATGAGAGCTTTCAAGTCGATCGCCTTCCATGTCGAGGGGAGCCGCAAAGGTTGGCACAGCCATCGCAGCCCGAACAGTGAACCCATCACATTTTTTGGCGATACAACGCATTGGATGATGCAGGTGCCCACGCGCAGGGTTTAGCCAATCACCTTGGTGATATTCGGCAAAATCAACAGCAGCGTCGTGGCAAAGAGAATGAGTCCGGCTTGGCGAACTTTCGATTGTTTGAACATGGCTGACCCGCCTTTTTGTTATTTCCTAAAAACCAGCCTGCATATCCATGATGGCTGGCGGTGCACTTCCTGTTCCGACAAGCGCCTCGGCAAAACCCGACGACTTACTTGTACAAGGATTACATTAGGGGCCGCGGCCGCCTTGGCTTAGATCCAATTCGTATCAGCTTTGAGCAAGTAGCGATAAAAATGATATGAGGCGTATTGCCACCTTCCTGCTGGCCCTTTTGCTAGACAGCTTGCCCTCCTGAAACGGTTAACCCGATAGCTCGCTACCGTTCGTCTGAGCGTGGTCGTCAACGTCATTGAGCGCTGTGGTCATTGAATCCAGCGCCGCTGGGCTTATGGTTGAGGCATCGCATTACGCCCGTGGTTTCGAGGATGGTCATGACCCAAGCTTTGATTTTCGACGCATTACGCACGCCTCGCGGCAAGGGCAAGGCCGATGGTGCCTTGCACAGCGTCAAGCCGGTGAACCTGATGGGCGGCCTGCTCAGTGCCTTGCAGCAGCGTATGGACCTGGACACCAGCCAGGTCGACGACATCGTGCTCGGGTGCGTGACGCCGGTGGGCGAGCAGGGCGCCGATATCGCCAAGACGGCTGCGCTGGTGGCCGAGTGGGATGTCAGCGTGGCCGGCGTGCAACTCAATCGGTTTTGCGCCTCGGGCCTGGAAGCGGTGAACCTGGCGGCCATGAAAGTGCGTTCCGGGTTCGAAGACCTGGTGGTGGCCGGCGGTGTCGAATCCATGTCCCGGGTGCCCATGGGCAGCGATGGCGGTGCGTGGGCGCTGGACCCACAGTCAAACCTGCACGGCCACTTCATTCCCCAGGGTATCGGCGCCGACCTGATCGCCACCCTGGAAGGCTTCAGCCGCGAGGATGTCGACGGTTACGCACTGCATTCCCAGCAAAAAGCCGCGCGCGCCCGGGCCGATGGTTCGTTCGATAAATCCCTGGTCGCCGTGCGGGACCAGAATGGCATCGTGCTGCTGGACCACGACGAATTCATCCGCGCCGACTCCACGCTCGACGGCCTGGGCAAGCTCAAGCCGAGTTTCGAAGCCATGGGCCAGATGGGTTTCGATGGCACGGCGCTGAGGGTGTATAGCCATGTCGAGCGAATCAATCATGTGCACACGCCGGGCAACAGTTCCGGCATCGTCGACGGTGCGGCGCTGATGTTGATCGGTTCCGAAGCCAAGGGGCGCGCCATGGGCCTGCAACCCAGGGCGCGAATCGTCGCCACGGCCGTCACCAGCACCGACCCGCCCATCATGCTCACCGGCCCGGCACCGGCCACCCGCAAGGCCCTGGCCAAGGCCGGGCGGCGGGTGGAGGACATCGACCTGTTCGAAGTCAACGAAGCCTTCGCCTCGGTGGTGCTCAAATTCATCCGGGACATGGCCATCGATCCCGCCAAGGTCAACGTCAATGGTGGTTCCATCGCCCTGGGACATCCCTTGGGAGCCACCGGCTGCGCAATCCTGGGCACGTTGCTCGACGAGTTGGAAGCGCGTCGCCTGCGCTATGGCCTGGCGACCCTCTGTGTCGGCGGCGGCATGGGCATTGCCACCGTCATCGAGCGCCTCTGAGCCCGACTTCAAGGAACACCTTTCATGACCGATGCCATCCGTTACGAAACCGGCCAGGACCGGATCGTCGTCCTGACCCTGGACATGCCGGGCCAGAGCGCCAACACCATGAATGCGCGTTACCGCGAGGCCATGGCCGCTTGCGTCGCCCGTTTGAAGGCTGAAAAGGACTCGATTGCCGGTGTGATCATCACCTCGGCCAAGCACACGTTTTTTGCCGGTGGTGACCTCAACGAGCTGGTCAAGGTCGGCAAGCCCGAGGCCAAGGCTTTTTATGACAGGGTCCTGCTGCTCAAGGCGCAACTGCGTGCCTTGGAAACCCTGGGCAAGCCCGTGGTGGCGGCCATCAATGGCGCGGCCCTTGGCGGTGGTTGGGAGATCTGCCTGGCCTGCCATCATCGTGTGGCGCTGGACCTGCCATCGGTGCAGCTCGGCTTGCCGGAGGTCACCCTCGGCCTGTTGCCGGGCGGCGGCGGGGTGGTGCGGATGGTGCGCCTGCTCGGCTTGGAAAAGGCCTTGCCCTACCTGCTCGAGGGCAAGAAGGTCAATGCGCAACAAGCGCTGCAGGCGGGTTTGATCGATGAGCTGGCGAAGGATCGTGACGAACTGCTGGCCAAGGCCCGGGCCTGGATTCTCGCCAACCCCAGCGTCGTGCAACCCTGGGACGCAAAGGGCTATCGACTGCCGGGCGGCACGCCGTCCGACCCGAAGGTCGCGCAAATGTTGGCAATCGCCCCCTCGATCCTGCGCAACAAGACCCAGGGCTGCTTGCCGGCACCGGAGAAGATCCTCTGCGCGGCCGTAGAGGGCGCCCAGGTGGATTTCGACACTGCCCACCTGATCGAAACCCGCTACTTCACCGAACTGACCACCGGCCAGGTGGCGAAGAACCTGATCGGCACCTTCTGGTTCCAGCTCAACGAGATCAAGGCTGGCGGCTCTCGCCCACAAGGTTTGGCGCCGTATCTGACGAAAAAAGTCGGCGTGCTCGGTGCGGGCATGATGGGGGCTGGTATTGCTTACGTTAGCGCCGTGGCCGGCATTGTGGTGGTGCTGAAGGATGTCGATCTGGCGGCAGCCGAGAAGGGCAAGGCCCGTTCGGCGGCGTTGCTGGATAAAAAGGTCGCCCGCGGACAACTCACTGCCGAGCAGCGCGAAGCCACGCTGGCGCGGATTCACCCCACCGACAGCCACGCGGACCTGGCCGGTTGCGACCTGATCATCGAAGCGGTATTTGAAGATCGAGCCCTGAAAGCCAGCGTGTCGGCCGCCGCCCAGGCAGTGACGGGAGAGGATGCGGTGATCGCCTCCAACACCTCGACTTTACCTATCACCGGCCTGGCCATGGCCGTGCCGGACCCGACGAAGTTCATTGGCCTGCACTTCTTCAGCCCGGTGGAAAAAATGCCCCTGGTGGAGATCATCAGGGGCGCGCGTACCAGTGACACGACCCTGGCCCGGGGTTTCGATTTTGTCCTGCAGATCAACAAGACGCCGATTGTGGTCAACGACAGTCGCGGTTTCTTCACGTCGCGGGTATTCGGCACCTTTACCAGTGAAGGCATCGCCATGCTCGGCGAGGGCGTGAGCGCGCCGATGATCGAGACCGAAGCGCGCAAGGCCGGGATGCCGGTCGGGCCTCTGGCGATCTCTGACGAAGTTTCCCTCGGCCTGATGAGCCATATCCGCACGCAAACCGCCAAGGACCTGCGTGCAGAAGGGAAAACGCCGACTGAGCACCCTGCGTTCGCCGTGATTGACTTGCTGCTCAACGAATACAAGCGTCCGGGCAAGGCCGCTGGCGCTGGCTTCTACGAATACCCGGCCAATGGACAAAAGTATCTTTGGCCACAGCTAAAGAGCCGCTTCGAGAAAGTCGACGGACAGATTTCCCCGCAGGATATCCGTGATCGCCTGGTGTTCATCCAAGCCCTGGAAACCGTGCGCTGCGTGGAGGAGGGCGTACTGACTTCGACGGCCGACGCCAACGTCGGCTCGATCCTTGGCATCGGCTTTGCGGCCTGGACCGGTGGTGCGCTGCAATTCATCAACCAATACGGCCTGCAGGACTTTATCGGCCGTGCCCAGTACCTGGCCGAGCAATACGGCGAACGCTTCTCACCGCCGGCCTTGCTGTTGGAGAAAGCCGCCCGGCACGAACGGTTCTGACAAACCAGGGAAGGGGCTTGCCTTAGGACCGTGTTTCAGGGCAGGCTCTGGGGTGTGCAATATTCCCATCACGTGTCAGGTATTTTTTATGTCGCTACGCATCTGCATCTTGGAAACCGATATCCTGCGTCCGGAACTGGTCGACCAGTATCAGGGTTACGGGCAGATGTTCCAGCGTCTTTTTTCACAGCAGCCCATCGCGGCCGCATTCATCGTGTACAACGTGATGGAGGGGCATTACCCCAGCGATGACGAGGCGTTCGACGCTTACCTGGTGACCGGCAGCAAGGCGGACTCCTTTGGCACCGACCCTTGGATTCAAACCCTCAAGACCTACCTGCTGGAGCGCTACCAGCGCGGCGACAAATTGCTCGGTGTGTGCTTCGGTCATCAACTGTTGGCGTTGTTGCTGGGCGGTAAGACCGAACGCGCTACCCAAGGCTGGGGCGTTGGCACCCATCGCTACAAACTCGCCGCCAAGGCGCCGTGGATGAGCCCGGTGATGGAAGAACTGACCTTGCTGATCAGCCATCAGGACCAGGTCACCGAACTGCCCGAAAGCGCGACCGTCATCGCCTCCAGCGATTTCTGCCCGTTCGCCGCCTACCACATCAACGACCAGGTGCTGTGCTTCCAGGGCCACCCGGAGTTTATCCACGATTACTCCCGGGCCTTGCTGGAGATTCGCCAGCAACACCTCGGCGAGCAGATCTACAGCCAGGGCGTGGCAAGCCTGGCCCATGAGCACCACGGCACAACGGTGGCGGAGTGGATGATGCGTTTTGTGGCGCACAAGCCGCAGGCTGAAACCAGCCAAGCCTAAAGGTCACACGCCGAGCAGGACTTAATGTGGGAGCGAGCCTGCTCGCGATGGACGCCACACAAATCCCACCGGATGATGCTCGCCTACAACCACCCCGACCGCTTGAAACTCGCCCACAAAGCGGTGCACCCCCCTCCGATGAATCCAAGCACCAGAAAATACCCATAGTGCCAGGCCAACTCCGGCATATTTTCGAAGTTCATCCCATAGATCCCGGCCACGGCTGTGGGAAACGCCAGGATTGCCGCCCAAGCGGCGAACTTGCGTTGCACCACGCTCTGGCGCGACGCTTCGAGCAGCACGCCGACTTCGATAGTCTGGCTGGCGATGTCGGCCAGGGTCGCCAGGTCTTCCATTTGCCGCGTTACATGAATCTGCACATCGCGAAAGTACGGGCCCATGTTCTTGTCGATGAAGGGGAAATCGAGTCGCTGCAGCTCTTCGCTGATTTCCACCATGGGTGCTGCATAGCGACGCAGGCGCAACACGTCGCGGCGCAAGCTGTGCAGGTTCTGGATATCCCGCTCGTTCAGGGAGCTGCACAACACGTTACGTTCCAGCTCGTCGATTTCGGCGTGAATGGCTTCACCTACCGGCTGGTAGTTTTCAATCACGAAATCAAGGATGGCGTAGAGGACGAAATCTTCCCCATGCTTCAGCAAGAGGGGACGTGCCTCACAACGCTGTCGGACGTGGGCGTAGGACGCTGAATGGCCGTTGCGAGCGGTGATGACGTAGCCCTTGCCGGCAAAGATATGGGTCTCGATGAACTCCAGCTTGCCGTCCTTGCGTATCGGCGAATACGTGACGATGAACAGCGCATCACCAAAGGTCTCCAGCTTGGGGCGGCTGTGTTTCTCCATGGCGTCTTCGATCGCCAGTTCGTGCAGGTTGAATTGACGCTGCAGGTTGGTCAGCTCCAGCGTGCTGGGCTCTTCGAGACCGATCCATACAAAGTGACCCGGTTTGGCAGCCCAGGCGCTGCCTTCGTCGAGGGTGATATTGGTGACTTTCTTACCGGCGCTGTAAACCGCAGCGGCAACGACTCTACCCATAATGGTGGTTCACTTCTTATTGGAAAATGGCAGTGGCAGGCAGCGTTCAGCTTAACGCGCCCTGTTGCTTGAGAGTCAGTGAAATCTGCGGAGTTCGGCGGTAAAAGAAAACCCGCCGTAGGGCGGGTTTTCCATTCACGCGGCTTGCAACTGCCGGTCCATGGTCGCGATGCATTCGCGCATCTGCTCGCGGCATTCGGCGATGAGCCGGGGCATGTCATCCATGCTCAGTCCGGCCGTAGGAATTGCCGGCAACGAGCGTATGAGAATGTCGCCACTGCGCCAGCGATTGAGGCGCATGTGCTTGATGTAGCTGTTGACGCACACCGGAATAATCGGGACCCCGGCGGCGATGGCCATCTGGAATGCGCCTTTCTTGAAGGGCAGCAGGTCCTCGCCCAGGTTGCGCGTGCCTTCCGGGAAGACCCAGATCGAGGTGTCCTCATGCTGCAACGTATGAGTGGTGGTCAGCATCGATTGTCGCGCCTTGATCGCGTTGCCGCGGTCGATCAACACATTGCCCGCCAGCCAGAACAACTGCCCGAACAGCGGCACCCATTTCAGGCTCTTCTTGCCAATGCACACGGTACGGCGCGGCACCACGTTGCCGAACATGAACAGGTCATAGTTGGATTGGTGATTGGCGATGATCACGCAGCCGTTGGGCTTATTCACCAGCGTGTCGACCTGCGTCCGGACCCGCAGGCGCAAAATGCACATGGCCGGCAACGCGTAGAGCCTGGCGCACAAACGACTGTTGTCCGGATTGAAGGGGCGGCACAGGCCCAGAATCACCCCAAGCACACCCGCCAGGACAAAGTGCAGGCCCATCAACAACATACGCAATACAAACAGCATCTACAGGGCCCCGTCGGGACAAAAGGTGGCGCAGTGTACGGACGTGCACTGTTTTCAGCAATTGCCCCTATAGAGGTAGAAAATGGACGATGTTTAAGCACATGTTTCTAAATAGTGCGCCAGAAGCGTCCTAGAGCGGTTGCGGATTTTTAAACGGCCCATGTAGGAAAAAGCCCAGCACCAAGGAAAGGCTCATCTGTGGCGAGGGAGCTTGCTCCCGCTGGGCTGCGCAGCAGCCCCAAAACCATTCAACACGGAGCATCAGAAAAACGGCTGGCAGTGTTTACGACTGCTGCGCAGCCGAGCGGGAGCAAGCTCCCTCGCCACAATGATGTTTGGGTGATTTGTGAGCGTCAGCCCATATGCTCCTGATCCAGCAGAATCGCACTGTCCAGCGTTTCCAGCAGTGCTTTGCGAACTTTCAGCTTGGTGTTCTTGTGGGCCGACATGTTGATTTTTTTCAGCTGACGCGCTGCTTCCAGGGCAGCGCCCTGCAGTTCGTCGGCCGACACCACCTTGTCGAGGAAACCGGCATCCACGGCGCCCTGGGGATTGAACATCTCGGCATTGATCACCGAACGGTGGAACGCCGACTTGCGCAGGCGATCACGGGCCAGCTCAATACCGGCATGGTGCATGGTCATGCCAATCTGCACTTCGTTCAGGCCAATGCTGAACGGGCCTTCGACACCAATGCGGTAATCCGCCGACAACAGCAGGAACGCACCCTTGGCTACCGCATGCCCAGGGCACGCGACAACGACAGGGAAGGGGTGCGACAGCAGGCGACGGGCCAGTGTCGAGCCAGCCGTGACCAGGCTCACCGCTTCCTTGGGACCGGCAGTCATCACTTTCAAATCGTAACCACCCGACAAAATCCCCGGCTGCCCGGTAATGATCACCACCGCCCGATCCGCCGTCGCCTGGTCCAGCGCTGCGTTGAACGCGGCAATCACATCCGGCGAGATGGCATTGACCTTGCCGTTGTTCAAGGTCAGGGTCGCGATACCGTCTTCGAGATGGTAGGCAATCAAGTCGCTCATGACGCTATTCCTTGTAAGAGAAGTGTCGCAGACGTTACCCACCGCCGCAGGCCAGGTAAAGCGCCGTGACT
Source organism: Pseudomonas sp. CG7 (assembly GCF_023701885.1). NCBI lineage: Bacteria > Pseudomonadati > Pseudomonadota > Gammaproteobacteria > Pseudomonadales > Pseudomonadaceae > Pseudomonas > Pseudomonas sp. CG7. The sequence goes on from NZ_JABAEE010000013.1 coordinate 87,442, forward strand.
GACTCACCGGTCAGCCCCAAGCTCGACAAACAGCCTGGCCCGCCCATCCCGCCACGCCTTCCTCTATAGGGCAGTACCCATTCAACCCCGAAGATTGGCCGGTTTGCCCTGTCCAGGCGCGTTTGAATGCCCGACGAAGCTTAACCGCATGAAACTTCTGAAAAAAACCTTTGCCATCGGAAAAGCTTTCGACTACATTAGCGCGCCTCGACAGACTGAACAGTTTGGCGAGATACGGTGAAGTGTCCGAGTGGCTTAAGGAGCACGCCTGGAAAGTGTGTATACAGGAAACTGTATCGAGAGTTCGAATCTCTCCTTCACCGCCACATTCTACAAACACAAACCCCTGATTTTCCTAGAGAAAGTCGGGGGTTTGTGGTTTTTGGTGTCCAAGAAACGCTGCCATGGGACCACGGTGGGACTGGATCTATGGAAACTGGTACGCGGTGGACGAACCTGGTTGCGCCGTCGATCTGCAATGGATCTCGGAACTGGGCGAGTCGACGGTTTCAGGAGCCCATCAAAAGGCTATCGGAGTGGCAACATCAACGTAATAGGCGAAAGCTCAGGACACGGAATAAATCCTGCGTGTTTGGCATAAAAGTCTGACAGCCGCTGGTTAAGCGGGTGAACAATCATTGCAGTAGAACCGATGGTTTCAGACGCGATAATTGCTCGTTCAACCGCATCCTGAAGCAAGCCGATAGCGAAGCCCTGGCCCTGTGCTGTTTCAGTGATGCCCATGCGTCCCAACAAGGTCACTGGGTGCACACTCGGAGAATTGCGCTGACGGCTTTTCCGAACGACATTCTCTCGAGCGATCGATCCACTCGACAGGGTGTAATAACCCATGACGACCGATGTGTCCTTGCGACAGACAACGTACACAACGGCTTGCTTGGCGGCTTGAGCTTTACGTGCTGTTTTTTGAAGATAATCGTTGATCGACGCCACGCCTGAATCGAATTCGTCCAGGATGTGTTCGTCGTTCAGCTTTTCTGGAGCCCTCAACTCCACGGTTTGGGCCTTTCGAGAAGTTGAAGTAGGCATTTATTATCTCGGATCGGATTGGCTTCCATGGCCTGTTCAAATGCGTCAAATGCAACGTCGTCGAGAAGGAACAACCGCTTGGCAAGGATGACTTCCTCTGCTTTCTGACAAGCAGCTTCCAAGATAAAGCTGGTTCGATCACGACCGGACATGGCAGCTGCCAGATCGATCAGGTTCCGTTTTTTTTCATCCGCCCTCATGTTGATGGGAACGGGCTTGGATTTTTCGATGCTTACGGTCATGTTGATTCCCGCCTTGGAGATGCCTCAGTGCTTCGCTTATGTGATCAGTCGTTGGAAAGATCTATCGGTTGAGATTCGATGCCGTTGAGTCGGCTTCGTGATTAACGCTATATCAATGTGTAGCTGTTGTATATACGAGTGTATCGATTGGCTATACGGTCGCGTCCCCATCGACCCCTAGCCCCATCGCCAAATTCGGTACACACAAGCCCCTGGTTTTCCAAGAAAACCAGGGGCTTGTGGTTTCTGCCGTCTTAAAAAAATGACGATGGGGGCAATGGCCCAGGTGATACGCCGTCAGCGCAAAAGGTGCAAACTTCCTAACCTTGACTCCGCCACCCAAACCACTATCCCCGCCTGTAGCCGTGCTACAAAAAGGCCTGTTCAGCGCGTGGAAAAACACCGATGTCACCGCTCTCCATCGGCAAGCCCTCCAATCGCTTCGGCCTGTTTTGCGTAGCCAGTTTTCTACTGTCCATTTCTTATGGCGCCACTTTCCTGGTCTCGCTGCTGGTGTCCTCCCTGGGGGGAACTGAGCGCGATGCGGGGCAAGTCTTTGCCGTTGCCATGACGAGTACCCTGGTCGCGGTGGTCGCCTCGGGGCATTTGATGCAGCGCATAGGTGCAGCACTGTGCATGGCCCTTGGCGCTGTATTTCTGGTCATTGCGTCCATGGGGTTTGCGCTGATATCGGGCCTTGGCATCGGTTTGTTGGCCTGCGGTTTGATGCTGGGGATCGGGTGGGGGCTGTTTTACACGGTTGGGCCCATTATGGTCGCAGCGATGGTCGAGCCAGCCAGACGGACTCATTGCTTCGCGCTTTTGTCGGGCAGCATGTTGACGGGGATCGGTAGTGGCCCTCTTTCAGGCAAGCTGGCCAGTTCCGTTGGGCTACCCATCCAGACGGCTTTCTTCTTTGCCGCCGCCGCGGCATTGCTGGGTGGGGTGTATTTTTGGTGGCTGAGAACGGGCTTTGCCGAAGTGGAGCGCCGGCCTGGCGATAAGGCACGGATGGGGCTGAGATCGGCGACGGATGTGCTGCGCTCACGTTCAGCGTTGTCCATTTTGATGGTGGGGCTGGGGGGCGCGATCTTCGGCGGCCTGGGCAGTTTCCAGACCAGTTATGCCGCCAGTCAGGGGTTGGACTACTCCCTGTTTTTCGTCGGTTTCATGGGGGCGGCTATCGCTTGTCGGTTGTTGATTGCCGGGTGGGTGGTACGCCGTGACCCCTTTGCGACTTCTTGCCTGTTGACCACGCTGATGTTGGTCGCCGTGACGGGGTTCGGTGTGTGGGTTCATGACAGTCTTAGTTACGGGTTGACGGCGGCCTTGCTTGGGGTCGGTTATGGTCTCAACTATTCGGTCATTAATGGCTTGGCTGCCAACGAGGCGCCACCTGGACTGACCGCCCAGGCACTGCTGCTTTTCAGCCTGTCCTACTTCATTGGCGTATTCGGGTTTCCCTTTATCGCCGGCAAGCTCATCAGCAGCACGGGCGTGAATGGGATGCTGCTTAGTGTCGGATTGATCGCTATGTTGGCCTGGGCCTTGAGTGTCGGTCGCTGGCTGGCCGGGCGATTCTGGAAACCAGCCTCTCTCATGGAATGAAACATTTTCCTCTAGGGTGCAATGGTTTTCCGGTGACGGAGAAGTCTGAGCATAAGGGCATGAAGGTAGTTAAGGCTGAAGGCACAAAGGCGCGGCAAATTGCTTGATGAACGGCTGCTCATGAAATCTATCCACTGAACAGCATCGGGCAACCTCACAGCAGTATCGGGCAAAGGATTCTGGGCACACGCCGTTAAGGTTCTCCTGGAAGCGCGTCTTATCAACTGCATTGCTGTGAGAGAACATCATGACCCTATGGATGAATTTGGCTTTGCGCGTCCAGGCTCTTGCACTGTCTTTAGTGTTTTTCACGAGTAACGCCTGGGCTTCGGAACCTATTCAAAACGCCAATACGGATCTGGTCCGCCAGGCCTTCGCGAATTGGCAACAAGGCAAAGGCACTGTATTCGATCTGCTGGCGCCCAATGCGAAATGGACCGTGGCCGGGACGAGCCCTGTTTCCGGTGTCTATAACAACAAGGCTGAGCTGGCCCACGTCGTGCGGTCGATTACCGCTCGGCTGGCAACACCGATTGTCCCCACGGTGCAGCACATCGTTGCTCAGGATGATGTCGTGATTGTGATGTGGGACGGCACAGCCACGGCGCTTGATCACAAGCCCTACAACAACGCCTACCTGTGGCACATGACTTTCAAGAATGGTCAGATCATTGAAGTCACAGCCTTTCTGGACACCTACGTGCTGGACGACCTTATCCGGCGTGTAAAACCTGAACAGTAGCGGTTCGGCCGAAACAATTGCGTTGGGCTATATTGTTGGCTGTGAAACAGTTCGCTTTTCCGTCGCGTGCTTTTCAAAAGGTTCACTCGACTCAGAACAAAAACCGGAAAGGCATGGTCTTTGTCAGTACCCCAAGTTCGTCTCTTCCTGAGGTCACGCAATGAGTCTGATCGATTGTCCTGAATGCGCATCCCGAATTTCCGACAAGGCCTACGCCTGTCCACATTGCGGCAATCCGTTCCGGGAGCCGAGTTTCCGTCTGACCGAGAAGAACGTGGGGCAGATTGCCGGGGTGACCGGCGTCTGGCTCACCGCGCCGTGGGTCGCGCGGATGGTCTTTGGCGTGGTGGCCGTGATTGCGGTAGCGGCGGTGTTGATTCTGCGGTGACTGTGTCGATTGGCTAGCTAGCCGGACCCGTCGTGCAACCGCTCTGCCGGACATAATAATTGTCGAACTCGCTGCTTTCGACGAATTGGAAACCATGGCGGATGTAAAAGCGATTCGAGGTGCTTTCCTTAAGGGCACCCACCCTGAGCGGGAGCGCGGCTGCATCCGCTTCGTTGAAAATATGATCGAGAACAGCCGCGCCTATTCCTGATCCTTGCGCGCAGGGCCTTATATACAAGTGGTCAAGCAAGAGTTCATGGCTGAAAGGCTTGACCACAACGAACCCGGCCCTCTTTCCCGACACCTCGATGTGGCGCGTATAGCAGGGTTGGAAACCACCAAGAAACCGCTCGCGCGCCCGCACCGGATCAAATCGCCCCACACGCTCCAGGCTTTCGCGCATGGCCTCGATTCGGATGCCTGCCAGATCTTCCGAGTCGCTTTGTTGAGCGGGGACGAGAATGACGGGAGGGTTTTGCTTGGGGGAGAGGGGCATTCTTCACGCGCTGCTTTTCATCCGGGAAGCCAGTATAGATAACCAACCGAAGAAATCAGGTGATCCAGAATGCAAACCGACTCGCCGTTATGGCGAGAAAAAGTTCGCGCTCACAGGCCATATGGATGACTTAAGCGAAGCGATGAACCCGTGACGAGGGAGCTTGCTCCCGCTTGAGTGCGAAGCGCTCACAAAAGAGGGCCGCTGCGCGACCCAGCGGGAGCAAGCTCCCTCGCCACGGGTTTTCCAGAGCCGACAGATTCATCACGTATTCAACGGCAACTGCGGACTGTCCGGATTCAACTGCTGACGCCTGAACTGCCCCGGCGGCTGTCCATGTATCTGGCGAAAACGCCTGGAAAAATAGGCTTCGTCGGCAAACCCGCACAACCTCGCCACTTCGCCCACTGGCCGTGTGCCATTGAGCAAGTAATTGCGTGCCGCATGCATTCGACGTTCGAGCACCAGCTCGGTAAAGGTCTTGCCGATTTCCTTGCGCAGCCAGTGGGTCAGGTACGTCGGCGACAAGTAAGTCGCCGCAGCCACTTTGATCAGGTTGAGGTCCGGGTCGGCGATGTTCTTGCGCAGGTATTCGGACATCCGGCCCAGCGCATCGCGTCGGCTGACTTCGGCGGCATTTTCTTCGGCCAAGCGCTTGAGTGGCTCCGCGTACAAGGCGCAGACGCTGCCGATCAGTTGCAGCAACAAGCCCTTGAGCATCTCGCGGGTGCCGAACTGGCGGTTCTGGTCCAGGGCGCGCATCTGCTCGATCAAGGCGCAGGCCTTGGTGAAATCCTCGCCCCCCAGGATGAAGTCCAGGTGTTCCTGGAAACGGAACGGCGACAGTTCCGGCGCCAGCAGAATCGAGACTTCTTCCAGGTCCATCGGGTCGCACTGCAGATGCGGCAGCAGGAACGTCTGGGAAAAATTGATCACCATGAAGTTGCTCTCGACCGGGTGCGGAATCACGTGCACGCGGTGGGGCAGGATGAAGGCCAGGGTGTTGCGTGGAAACGGACGCTCGACGTTGCCAATGTGCTGCACGGTGTCGCCGCCGAGGTTGATCTGGATCTGGAAGTACTCGTGGCGATGCGGGCTGGTTTCCGCGCGTCGGCCCTTTTTGTCGCGGATGTAGAAGTCGGTCAATTCGCTGCGTTGCTGCATGACGTAGGTGGGGACTCGGCTCGGTGATGACATCTCCTGGGAATCCTTTGCGGTGCATGGCGGTGATGAAGATTGTGACGGTGCATCTGGATAATGTTCAAGAGGTCATACGATGACGAGGCTGGCGTTGTGAGTTTTCTATCGCTCGAAAATGAAGGGCGCTTGTCCAAACACAATAAATTCGCATGATTAAATTTATCTTTTAAAAACAAATGGTTAATAAAAGTATGAAAAAAATCGCCGATCTGATTTTTTTGGACAGGTTCCTTTGGCGCGCTTTTAAACGGAAAAAAAGATCTAACACCTCAGTTGATTTCGAATGGTTGTACGACCACTGTTGGAGCCACGCAACCCGACCTCCCATCCAAAAACAATCAAAGGTGCGCACATCATGAACCTGTTCCTGTTTCACGCTGACCCGCCCGACTGCTTCTGCGACAAATCCTGTTGCAAGGCCTCTTTGAACACCTGACACCGGCTGTTCACGCCTCTCATTCCTGTAGCGATTGTTCTGCCCCGGCATCGAGGGCATTGATTTCGGCTGCTCGTAAATATTTCGACGCTTCTAACAATAACGAGGTCCACCATGTCGAACTCCCACACCACCCAAATCGCCAGCGCCCGGGACGCCGTGGTGCCTGAGCGCCTGCCGTCGCGGCGGCGTTGGTTCATGCTGTCGTTGCTGCTGATTGCGACGATCATCAACTACATCGATCGGGTGAATATTTCGATTGCCGCGCCGTTCCTCGCCAAGGACCTGGGCTTGGACAAGATCGAAATGGGCCTGATTTTTTCTGCGTTTGCCTGGACCTACGCCATTGCGCTGGTGCCGGCCGGCTTCATCGCCGATCGTTTCGGTTCCCGGTTCACCTACGGGGTGTCGCTAATCAGTTGGTCGACCGTCACCGTGTGCCAGGGCTTTGCCACGGGCTTCGCTTCATTGTTCGGTCTGCGCTTGGCCGTCGGTGCGATGGAAGCGCCGGCGTTCCCGGCCAATAGCCGGGCGGTCACGGTGTGGTTCCCAGCGCGTGAACGGGGCCTGGCCAGCAGCATCTACGTCTGCGGCCAGTACCTCGGCACGGCGCTGTTTACCGGCGCGCTGCTGTGGTTGGCGACCACTTATGACTGGCGCCATGTGTTCTACAGCACCGGTGCGCTTGGTATCGTTTTCGGTGTGGCCTGGCTGTTCCTGTACCGCGATCCAATGAACTGCAAGAAAGTCAGCCAGGAAGAACTCAAGTACATCGAGGCAGGGGGTGGGCTGGTCAAGAGCAGCAAGGAGCGTACCCGGTTCAACTGGCGACAGATCGCCGAGCTGTTCAGCTATCGGCAGGTCTGGGCGATTTGTATCGGTAAATTCGCCAGCACCTCGGCGCTGTACTTCTTTCTCACCTGGTTCCCCACGTACCTGATCGAAGAGCGTCAACTGACCATGATCAAGGCCGGGATCTTCGCTGTGCTGCCGTTCGTGGGCGCGACGGTGGGCATCCTGCTCGCCGGGATCGTCTCCGACCTGCTGATCCGTCGCGGCTATTCGCTGTCTTTTGCCCGCAAGTTACCGTTGGTGGTCGGGTCGATGCTGGGCATGTCCATCGTGCTGGTGAATTTCACGGATTCGAACGTGATCTGCATCGCCGTGCTGACGATTGCCTTCTTCGCCCAGGGCATCGCTTCGTCCTCGTGGGCGGCGGTGTCGGAAGTGGCGCCCAAGGAACTGATCGGACTGACCGGCGGGATCACCAGCCTGGCGGCTAACATCGGCGGTATCGTCACTCCCATCGTGGTCGGCGCGATCGTCCACAAGACCGGCTCATTCGCCTTGGCCTTCTGGTTCATCGGCGGCGTGGCGCTGATCGGCACCTTGTCCTATTGGTTGCTGCTTGGCCGTTTGTATCGCATTGAACTCAAGGCGCGCTGAGCCCGGAAAAAAGCTTTTTTTCTCCAACACGAGGCGGCATTCCTCCAACTTAGCCAGGGATTGCCGCCGTACGCTGACCCTTCCAACAGGACTTTTATCAGGATGAACATGCCCGAGTATGTCTTTACCCCGGACTTGCCAGTGACCCTGCCGGTTGTTGGCTTCCCGCAGCGTTTTCCCGTTGGCCGGGTCTTTTGCGTTGGTCGCAACTACCCTTGGCCCGATACCCACGGTGAATCCCGCGTGCCACCGGTGTTTTTCATGAAACCAGCCAGTTGTGTGGTGGACGCGGTCGGTGGCGTGACGTTTCCACCGATGACCGAGGAGTTCGCACACGAAATCGAATTGGTTGTGGCCATCGGCGAGGGCGGCGCGAATATTCCTGAGAGCCAGGCGCTGGCCTATGTGTGGGGCTACGCGGCGGGTTTGGATCTGACTCGACGTGATGTCCAGCGCCTGGCCAAGCGCAACGGCCTGCCGTGGGAGGGCGCCAAGGTGTTCGATGGTGCCGCGCCGATGACGGCCATCGTGCCGGTCTCGCGGGCGGGGCACCCCGAAGGCGAGCTGTGGTTGAACGTGAACGGCCAGGAGCGCCAGCGCGACAGCCTCGACAGCCAGATCTGGTCGGTCAGTGAAGTGATCGCCCGCATCTCCCAAACGGTGACGCTGCGCGCCGGCGACTTGATCATGACCGGCAGTCCGGCAGGCGTGGATGTGTTGCAGCCGGGAGATGTCATCACGGCCGGCATCGATGGCATAGGCGAACTGGAAATGCGCGTTGGCCCGCGTTTGTCTGACTGATCTAGAAAAGGAGAACTTACGTGTCCAACACATTGAAAGTGGCTTAGGTGACTGGTGCCGGCAGTGGGATTGGCCGTGCGGTGGCCCTGGGAGTGATGGAAGACGGCTACACGCTGGTGTTGGCCGGGCGCCGGCCCGAGCCCTTGCAGGCATTGGTCGAGTTGGCCGCCTGCGAGGGGCGCGAAGCCCTGGCGGTGCCCACTGATGTACGCGATCCGGCCAGTGTCGATGCGCTGTTTGCCGCCATCGCCGAGACCTACGGACGCCTGGACGTCGTGTTCAACAACGCCGGGGTCAATGCGCCCGCCGTGCCGCTGGATGAGCTGACGTTCGAACAGTGGCGAAACGTGATCGACACCAACCTCAACGGCGTTTTTCTGTGCGCCCGTGGTGCCTTCGGCCTGATGCGCCGGCAACAGCCCCAAGGTGGACGGATCATCAACAACGGTTCGATTTCGGCCCACACCCCGCGACCGTTCAGCAGCGCCTACACCGCCAGCAAACACGCGGTGCTGGGGTTGACCAAATCCCTGGCCTTGGACGGGCGCGACTACAACATTGCCTGCAGCCAGATCGACATCGGCAACGCCCTCACTGAAATGTCCGTGCGCATGACCCAGGGCGTGCGCCAGGCCAACGGCAGCATCGCGGTGGAGCCGATGGTGGACGTCAAGCACGTGGCCGACGCGGTGCGTTACATCGCCGGCCTGCCATTATCGGCCAACGTCTTGAACATGACCGTCATGGCCACGGCCATGCCGTTTGCCGGTCGCGGTTGAGCCAGCTTTTTTATTCGCCATACGAGGTGTACATGAAGCCAGAAGTCTTGCAACTCAGCCCGATCCTGATCCCTGAAATCAATACCCGGCTCAACGAACTGTTCACGGTGCGGCGCTATTTCGAACAGGCTGATAAACAAGCCTATCTACAAGAACACGGCGCCAACATTCGCGGTGTGATCACCGGTGGGCATACCGGCATCAGCCAGGCGCTCATGGCACAACTGCCCAAGCTGGAAGTGGTCGCTGTCAACGGCGTGGGCACCGATGCGGTGGACCTGGCCTATGCCCGGGATCGCGGAATCCGCGTGACGGCGACCGTTGGCGCGCTGCCCGAAGCTGTCGCCGACCTGGCGATCGGCCTATTGATAGCCGTGTGTCGCGGCTTATGCACCGGTGATCGCTACGTGCGCTCCGGCCAATGGCCCCAGAGCCCGACGCCGCTGTCTCCGCTGCCATTGGCCCGGCAGGTGTCCGGCATGCGCATCGGCATCGTCGGCATGGGCCGGGTCGGTCGCGCCGTGGCAACCCGCGCCGCCGCGGTCGGTTGTCCGATCAGCTACACCGCCCTGCAACCGATGAGCGACGTAAACCACACCTTTGTCGCCGACCTCAAGCAACTGGCCCGCGACAGCGACGCCCTGATCCTCGCGGCGGCCGCCGACAAGGCTGAAGCCCTCGTCGATGCCGAGGTGCTGCAAGCGCTGGGCAAGGGCGGCTACTTGATCAACGTGGCCCGCGGCAAACTGGTAAACGAGCCCGACCTGGTGGCGGCGCTGGCCGACGGGGAAATCGCCGGTGCGGCGCTGGATGTGTTTGTCGATGAGCCCCATGTGCCCGAGGCGTTGTTTGGCAATGAACAGGTGGTGCTGCAACCCCACCGAGCGAGTGCGACGTTGCAGACCCGCACGCGGATGGGGGAGATGGTGGTGGCGAGTCTGGTGGATAGTTTTGCTGGGAAGGTGCCGCAGGGGTGTGTGACGGGGTGAGGCGCAAGCGGTGCGGCGTTGCGGAGCAAATCGATGAGTGTGCTGTGTTGAGCTAGGGGGAGGCGGCAGGTAGGTCTCAGGTATGCAATGGCTGTGCTTGCTCGATCAGCCAATAAGGCGGGAGCCGCCTCCATGCAAATCGTTTTGGCTGATGTGGCCGTCAGCGTATCCGAACTCAAAAAAATCCGTCATCCGTCCTGAACGCTGGCAACGGCGCGCCAGTGGCGGTGTTGAACCACAACCGCGTCATGGGCTATATGGTCCCGGCAAGTGTTTACGAGGCCATGGTTGAGCGCCTGGATGAACTGGAGCTGGCACAGGTGGTAAAGGCACGGATCGAGGCCAATGAGACGCCTGTCCGGGTGTCTCTTGACGAGCTCATTGGCGAAGCTGAGGCTGATATCGCCAACGAGCATTGATTACACCGCGAGGTAGTACCGATAGAACAAGGCCAGAAATGATGTCCACTTTAATTGATCTGACCCCGAAAGCCAGCGGCCTCTGCAAAGGTGGCCGCTCATATCGAAACTGTCCCTCTTCCTGTCAGTAAAACTTCCACCCATTACGTTTTGCACGAGGACTCCCTGACCGCATATTCAGTGGAAGAGGCCGGTGCCGTTGAATACAAAGTGGTGACTTCGAAGGGTCGCAGAAAGACAGCCAAAAGGCTGGACAAGGGGTAGGGCAATCATCTGTTGATCAAGGGGCAGCGTTGGTTGTCGATCCACGCGAGTTGAGGATGATTCGCACCCCCATGACCACCCCAACCAGTACAGCTGCAAGACCTGACATCTCCAGGAGTGTCGGCAGCCGATGATGAAACCACAAACCCAGTAGCGTTGCGAACAGCGACTCCAAGGCGATCAGTTGCCCGGAAAGCACCATGGGCAAACGCCGGGACGCGGCGTTCCAGGCCCAGGCCCCGACAACGGATGACATCAGCGCAATCACGAACCCCCAGAGATATAAAGGCCCTGCGACGGAAACAGCAAAACCCAGGCTCGGCAGTTTGAGCAGGTCGAGTGCTTGTACTGCCGGTAACAAACACAAAGTGCCGATGCCGGCGCCAGTCATCATCAGGCCAGTCCAGGCGCCGGACGCCTGGGGTGGCAGTGTTAGCAGGGCGCGCTGGTTCACCCAACTGAATGCGAGCCACAAGATCACGGCACCGATTGAAAACAACAAGCCCATCAGCCAGGAACCGTCGCTTGCAACGGGTTGATGGCCCGCGCCGAGAATCGACAGCAGAAGCCCAACCGTCAAGAACATCAGTGGGATCGTCAGTTTGCGCCACTGGAGGATTTTGGTCGTGGCGTTGCCCAGCAATGCCAGCAAGACCGGCACCATGCCAATAAAGGCCGGTGTCAGCACCGGCCCGCCGAAGATGATGCCGGCGGCGATGCAGGCGCTATAGCCGAGGTAGCCAATCACGCCCAGGCCTGCGGCCAGCAGCACCTGATTGCGACGCAGCCGCCGAAGCTCGGCCCGATAGAGCAGCACGACAGCCAGGCCCAGGGCACCGGCGATCAGGAACCGTACGATCATCAAGTCATAGATCGTGTAGGCGCCGGTGACGTAGGGCGCAATGAAGTTCAACGCCCAGCTCAGCGTCGCGACCACCGCGAGGGCCAATCCGATGAAGAGGCTTGAGTGGGCCTGGATCATCAGGCGTGCGCCCCGGTACGTCGGCTATTGCAGCCAATCCCTGAACCCTCTATAAAATCTCGCGCTGACATCGCGTTCCTCTTGACCGTCGTTGGCCCTGGATATCTGACCCGCATGGAGCATCATCGTGAGCCAATCGCCACACCCCCTCATTTCCCAGACTGATATTTGCCCGGGCACTACCTACCACGTCCTGCGACATGCCTTGAACTTCACCTTATTGACGCTGCTCACCGGCTGCGGAGCGCTGTCGGATGTCCGCTCTTTCTCCACCCCTTATTCAACGCCTGATGGTGGCGAGACCGCACGCTTGCGGGTGATCAGCGATGGCATGGTCAGGGCCGTACCCAAGTCCGATTGTGTGGATTTCCGCCTGCCGGGCGCGGGCGTCATGGTGGCGTTCCGGGATGGCTACGCCAATCGCAACGGCGAACGACTGGGCATGCCAGACGACGACAAACATTCATCTTCCACGGTAATGACTGAGCTGCTGGTGCCTGCCGGACAGCCCATCGCTTTTCATTACATCGGTGCTCAATGCTACAACATGTTCCGCTTTGTCCCTAAAGCAGGGGCGGATTACCAACTGGAGGCCGCGGGGCGCTTCAAGTGCACGGTCACCCTCAAGCAACTGTCCGGGAAAACGACCGAGCTTCCCCCTTTATCCTTGGAGGACAGCAAGCTGTGCAGGATCACGGATAACTTGTAGCGTGAAAACTTTTCAAGGACGCCATAACGTTTGAAAAGGAATCTTCATCATGGACCCCCCCCCCACCTTCCAAACC
>NZ_JABAEE010000140.1:0-8347 GCF_023701885.1 Pseudomonas sp. CG7
ACTGGCTAGAGTCGGAATCGAGCTTTTAGTCCCGCCCACCCCTTCAAGTCTAAACATACAAGCGAGCTTGCTCGCGATGACGGCAGTACATTCAACATGAGGGCAAGCTGACCCACCGCTATCGCGAGCAAGCTCGCTCCCACATAAGCTCGCTCCCACATTTGAATAGTGGGACAATGTCCGCCAATTTCTGAACCCTCCCCGAATCGACCCGCCCATGCCTGCCCCTCGCGCTCCAAAACCTGCCCGTCAGAAGACCAAGCCCGCCACCGAGGCCAAACCCGTGGCGCCGCGTGAGAAGGCCAGCCTGCACCCGCGCAACCGCCATCAGGGTCGTTACGACTTCCCGGCGCTGATCAAGAGCACACCCGAACTGGCCAAGTTTGTGATCACCAACCCGTACGGCAAGGAGAGCATCGACTTCGCCAGCCCCGACGCGGTGCGGGTGTTCAACCGGGCGCTGCTCAAGGCGTTCTATGGCATCCAGCATTGGGACATCCCGGCGGATTACCTCTGCCCTCCGGTTCCAGGCCGCGCCGATTACGTGCACTTCCTCGCTGACCTGCTGGCGAGCATGAACGACGGCAAGGTGCCGCGTGGCGCAATCGTCAATGTGCTGGATATCGGTATGGGCGCCAATTGCGTTTATCCGCTGATCGGCAACAGCGAATACCGCTGGCACTTCCTCGGCTCGGAGATCGACCCGACAGCCGTGGCGGCCGCCCGGGCCATCGTTCAGTCCAACGATCTGAACAAGGTCATCCAGCTGCGCCAGCAGCAAAACCGCAAGCACATCCTCATCGGCTTGCTGGAACCGGGCGAGCGTTTCGACCTGACCATGTGCAACCCGCCGTTCCACGCCTCGATGGAAGAAGCGACCAAGGGCAGCGAGCGCAAGTGGCGGGCCCTGGGCAAGGCTGATCCGAAGCGCAAGCTGCCGGTGCTGAACTTCGGCGGGCAATCGGCGGAGTTATGGTGTGAAGGCGGTGAAGCGCGCTTTGTGACGCAGTTGATCGCCGAAAGTGCGAACTTCCAACACAAGGTTTTGTGGTTCAGTACGTTAGTGTCGAAAGCCTCGAACCTGCCGGCGATCGAAACCGCGTTGAAGAAGGCTGGCGCACTGGAGAGCCAGGTGGTGGAGATGTCGCAGGGGCAGAAGCAGAGTCGCTTTGTGGCGTGGACTTTCCAGACCAAGTCCGAGCAGCAGATCTGGCGGCGTGAGCGCTGGGTTCGCTAATACGACGCTGATCCAAGGTGGGAGCGAGCGCCTACCATGATGACGGTGTCCGCCGCCGACACAAAAAACACAGACACAAAAAAACCGTGCCCGGATCGCTCCGAGGCACGGTTTTTTTTACAGCGGTCTTACTTGTTGACCGCGTCGGTCAGGCCTTTGGCCACAACCAGCTTGATCACTTTCTTGGCAGCGATTTCGATGGCAGCGCCAGTCGAAGGGTTAGGGCAGGTACGGGCAGGACGCTCGGTGACTTTCAGCTTGCCAACGCCTGGCAGAGTGATTTCGCCGCCATTTTCCAGCTGATCGGCAACGACTTGGCCCAGTTGGTCCAGCAGAGCACGCACGGTAGCTTTTGGTGCGTCTACAGATTCAGCCAAATCAGCGATCAGTTGGTCTTTAGTAAGAGCCATGTAGTGTTCCTTCCCTATCAAATTCATATGGATTGCAGAGTGCAGTGTCAGCCATCGAGCCCGATCTCTGTGGATCAGGCACCCTCGGCAATCACCACGACGGATCGGGGTAATAGATGCCGAAAACCGGGTTTGGTTCGACCTGACAGATGCTGAATGCACGCTTAACGCAGTGACATCGCGTAAGACCGGGCAAAACTAGCACAATGCCTCTGAAATATCCGCCTCTAGCTACCCATTTGGTCAGCTTTCTTGCGCTAAAACGTTAAAAAATTGCATATAGGCTGTCGGACGGCTCTGAAAGGGCCTTTGCCGGGTTCCAAAACCAGTGATTGCGGTACACTGGGCCCTTTTTCGGGGAGCGTGCCCTCCTCTCTTTCATCAGCCGAGAAATCCATGCCGATCCGTCATTGCATCGTCCACCTGATCGACAAAAAACCCGACGGCACCCCTGCTGTGCTCCATGCCCGCGACTCCGAACTGGCAGAGTCCACGGCCATCGAGAACATGCTCGCCGCCCTCAACGAAAGCTATAACGCCAAGCAAGGCAAGGCCTGGGGCTTTTTCCACGCCGAGTCCGGGGCGCATCCGTTCAGCGGCTGGTTGAAGGAATACCTGGAGGGCGGCAAGGATTTCACCGCGTTCAGTCGCGTGGCGGTGGAACACCTGCAAAAACTGATGGAAGAGTCCAACCTGTCGGTGGGTGGCCACGTGTTGTTCGCGCATTACCAGCAGGGCATGACGGATTACCTGGCCATCGCCCTGCTACACCACAGCGAAGGCGTGGCGGTGACCGATGAGCTGGACGTGACCCCGTCCCGTCACTTGGACCTGGGCCAGTTGCACCTGGCGGCGCGGATCAATGTGTCGGAATGGCAGAACAACAAGCAATCCAACCAGTACATCTCGTTCATCAAGGGCAAGAACGGCAAGAAGGTTTCGGAGTACTTCCGTGACTTCATCGGCTGCCAGGAAGGCGTCGACGGCCCCGGCGAGACCCGCACCCTGCTCAAGGCCTTCAGCGACTTCGTCGAAAGCGAAGACCTGCCGGAAGACGATGCCCGGGAAAAGACCAAGACCCTGGTGGACTACGCCAGCAGCCAGGCCAAGCTCGGCGAGCCGATGGGCCTGGAAGAGCTCTCTGAGCTGATCGACGAAGAGCGCCCGAAAGCCTTCTACGATCACATCCGCAACAAGGACTACGGCCTATCGCCGGAAATCCCCGCCGATAAACGCACCCTCAACCAGTTCCGCCGCTTCACCGGCCGCGCCGAAGGCTTGTCCATCAGCTTCGAAGCGCACCTGCTGGGTTCCAAGATCGAATATGACGAAGAGGCTGGGACGTTGATCATCAAGGGGTTGCCGACGTCGTTGACCGATCAGCTCAAGCGCCGCAACTGATGCAGGCAGGGTGCTGAAGAAGTGCCCGCGATATAGGCTTGAGGGCCTCATCGCGAGCAAGCTCGCTCCTACACAGTGATTAGCGGCAAACGCAGATCCTGTGAACAACACATCCCCTGTGGGAGCGAGCTTGCTCGCGATAGCGGACTGACATTCAGCATCAGTATTGACTGCTCTGCGCCATCGCAAGCAAGGCCGCTCCCACAAGGTCATGCGTTGTTCATCGGGCCTCGACCCGAAACCCAAACCGCGGAAAGTGCACATGCACCACCCCGCCACGCTCATCTTCCCGGCGCAGGATCAATTCCTCGCTACCAGCAAACAGCAACTCCCCAGCCACCGGATCGACACCATAGTCCGTCGCGGCGATGCTCACCTGCTGCCCTGCCGTGAACCCGTTAGGCTCTTCGAACGACTCATCTGGCAGCGCAGCCGGTCTCGCGTTTCGGGCAACTTCCAAGGCTTCTTCGGCACTCATCTGGCTCGACGCGCCATGGCCGAAACCCCGCACCCGCGCGAGCCACGTCGATACCGCCGGGTATGCGTCCACCAACGACGATGTGACGGGCGTGCCCTTGAGGAACCACAGCGGATGAGCCATGGCGAAGTCGGCAATCGACGGATCGCCCAGCAGAAAATCGCCCTCTTCGCGCTGCAATTGTTGTTCGAGGCGCGCCATGATCGTCGGCCACTGGTGCTTGGCCTGGTCGGCGGACAAGCGCGTGGTCGTGCCACCACTGAACAACCCGGCGCGGTCGCTGATGAATGCCTTGATGGCTTCAGGCGATAGCCTGGCGAAACGCACCGCCACCGATTCAGGCTGGAACACCAGGCTCACGGCATGCTGGAACACCACCGAATCGGCCCAGGCCGCAAAGGAGGCAGCAATCATTTCCCGTCCTTCGGGAAACAGCGCCGGCGAGGCTTTCTCCTGCTCCAGTCGACGAGCAATCAGCGACGTATCGCAATAGATATCCGCGCCGACCTGCAACACCGGCGTCTTGCGATAGCCACCCGTCAGCGCCGTCAGGTCAGGCTTGGGCATCATTGGCGGGATGCTCACCGAACGCCAGGACAAGCCCTTGAAACCCAGCAACAGCCGGGCTTTTTCCGCGAAAGGAGACGTCGGGTAATGATGAAGAATCAACTCTGACATGAGATTCGCCACTGCAGGAATGAAGTCTTTCAGCTTAGCGCGCCTGACCGGGCCAGCCTACCGGCCTGATAAAGGCCTATCAGCCAGGCTGATGAAGGGGCAGCGCACTGGCCACCAGACATTCCTTGGCACTTTTCCTGAGCTTTTTGATCAGCCGCTCCTGGCGCAAGGCCTCGCCCTTGTCGCGGCAGGCCTCGGTGTACACCAGGGCCACTGCCGGGCTGGACAGGAAGAAACGCGCGCCCTTGCCACTTTGATGCTTGGCGAAGCGCCGCACCGGGTCATCACTGATGCCGCAGTACAGCGAGCCGTTGGCGGCCCGCACCAGGTAGACGAACCAGGGTTTGTCCGGTTCGGCGGCGCCTTGTGCAGGCAGATCGGAGGATAAGTCGACGGTCGTCACAAAATGTTCAACAGGTGAGCCAGGACAAACCGCGATCTTATCAGCGACTGGCCTGGAACGCCCGCAGCCCCTTGAGCGCCTGGGCCCTGACGGCGTTGCGCACCAGCGGCGTCCAGCCAAGCAGCAGGCCCTTGGTGCCCAGCGCCTGGCGGGACCAGCGCCACAGATCGAAGCTGTCATGGTGCTCGCAGATCTTGCCATCGCGAAACACGAAGCGCGCCTGGATGTCGTTGATCACGATGTTGCCGGTCTGGCTGAACAGGTACGTCGCCACCCAGTGCGCACCGCCGGTACGTTCGTCGCTGCGCACGTTATCGAAGGTCAGGGAGAAGTCCTTGGCGCGGGTCGTCAACATGCGCCACATGTCACCGGCATCACGCCCACGCAGTTCGCCGAATGCTGGATCGCTGAACACCACATCATCGGTGTAGCAGGCGCTCATGGCGTCGGCGTCCAGGCGCTGGAAGGCCTGGTAAAAACGGGTGATCAAGGCGTTGTGGGCATCACTCATGGACAGGCTCCGGAAAACGGTTCAGTAGGCCTGCACGATAATCTGCCGCCGTGGGGAAGACCATCGTCATTCGCCATGAAAATGATATCAACGAAGGTCAGTGACCCTTTCGCTGCTGACGCCGACGTACAATGCCCGGCCTGCGCCGATGCCCGCAATGATCGCCCCCAGGCCAATCAGGCCGAAGATCCAGCCCAGGGCATTCCAGCCGCCGGTCAAGTCGTGGACCACGCCCACCGCGAAGGGCCCCAGCGCCGCCAGCGTATAACCAAAGCCCTGGGCCATGCCGGACAGGTTGGCGGCCACGTGGGCGTCCCGCGAACGCAACACGATCAACGTGAGCGCCAGGCTGAACGTCGCGCCCTGCCCCAAGCCCAGCAGGCTCGCCCAGCCCCACAAGCCATCGATGGGTGCGTAAAGGCAACCGAACAACCCGCCCAGGGTCATCACCATGACGACCACGATGGCCAGGCGCTGGTCCTTGCCGCGCGGGGCCAGCCAAGGCGCCGCCAGCGAACTGATCAGTTGCACGATGACCGAACCGGACAGCACGAGCCCGGCCTGGGTCGGGGTCAGGCCACGCCCAATCAGGATCGAGGGCAGCCCACCAAAGACGATGTAGGCCAGGGACGACTGCAGCCCCATGTACAAGGTCACTTGCCAGGCCAGGGGAACGCGCAGCCAACCGCGAACCCGGTCCGCCACCTGATGGGCACCGTGTTTTTCGCCCACTTGCGGCACCCAGAACACCGCAGCCAGCAGCGCCGGGACCGCCCAGAACCCCAGGCCCAAGGCCCAGTCGTGGCCAAGGTGCTCGCTCAACGGCACCGTCGCACCGGCCGCCATCGCCGCGCCCAGGCACAGCGCCATGGTATAGACGCCGGTCATGGTGCCGGCCTGCTTGGCGAAGTCGCGCTTGACGATGCCGGGCAGCAGCACCCCGATGACGCCGATGCTGGCGCCCGCCAGGATGCTGCCAGCGAACAAGCCGAACTGGCCGAACGAACTGCGCAAGACGATGCCGCAGGCTAAGGTCAGCAAAATGCCCAGCACGACGCGCTCAGCGCCAAAACGTCGCGCCAGCACAGGCGCCAGCGGTGCGAACAACCCCAGGCAAAGCACGGGCAGGGTCGTCAGCAAACCTGCTTGCGCAGCCGACAGGCCAAGGCTCTTGGAAACCTCGCTGAGCAACGGCGCCATGCTCGACAGCGCCGGACGCAAGTTCAGCGCCACCAGAATCAACCCAAGCAGCAACAGCCAGGGACGTCGTACCAACGGGTGGCTCTGCTGGGCCTGCTCATCGTCGGCTTCGGCGTCGATCAACAGTTCTTCGAGTTCGGCGGCGCGTTTTTGCGGCGTCAAAGGGGTGCGGTCAAGCGGATCGCGGGACATGGAAAGCTCTGGTTCAGGGTTCATTGATCAACTGCCGGCACAGGGCCTTGGCCCGCTCCGGATCCTGGCGTTCGACGGCTTCGAGAATCTCGATATGCAAATCGAACACATGCTGATGACGGGGAATGATGTTGAGGCTCTGGCGCAATTGCGCGCCGATCACGTTGGAGAAGTAGCGATACAACTCGCTGAGGGCCGGGTTATGCGCGGCGTCCACCAGCAGGCGATGGAACACCAGGTCGCACTTGATGTAGTGCTCCAGGTCACCGTGGTAATGCTCGCCGCTGGTTTTCAGCGCCTGGCGCAAGGCAAGCAAATCCTCATCGGTACGCCGCAGCGCCGCCAGGCCAATGGCCTCTACTTCCAGGATGTGCCGGGTTTCCCGGGCCTGTTCCAGCGAACAGCGCGACAACACCTTGAGGGTATCCAGCGGATCGACCGCCGCCCGCACGTAGCTGCCGTCGCCCTGGCGGATCTCGATCAAACCGGAAAACGCCAGCACGCGCATGGCTTCGCGCACCGTGTTGCGGCTGATACCCAGCTCCGCCACCAACTCCGGCTCGGTGGGCAAGCGCTGGCCGACAGCCCAAACGCCCTCGCTGATTCGTCGACGCAATTGTTCCAGGGCCTGATCGACCAGGGAGCGTTTCATTAATGGAGAAATATCTGACATAGAGTCCGCCCTTTCATCCAATCATAGGATGAATTTTCTGACATGTTAGTCAGCTTCGTGTAGGACGGCAACTGCCTAGGGTCAATGGGACGGAAAAGGAGCGAAATTTTCGATTAGTCAAAATTACCCTTTAAGGGTAATTTTAAGGACGAGGAACACCGTTCCATGGAGAAGAACACACCCCATTACGCCTTGGTGGCGATACAGGCGGATGTCAGGCGGCTTAAAGGGAAAGCTTTCACCAGCACTGCGAAGAACACTGCTCGGACGCTCGGTTTAAACGTCTCGGATATGCAGCAGGTCATCCATGGGCTTGAACGAAAACAGTTCTATAAATCGATGACCACCTATGACGATCATCGAGTCTGGCATGACGTCTACCACGCCAATTCACACGGTCTGCAGATTTACCTGAAAGTGACGTACCGCCCCAGCGGAGGCCCACCGGTAATTTCCTTCAAGGAGAACAACTCATGAAACACCAGCAATGCTTCAGCTGCGGTGCCCCGGAGGGCATGTTGCATTTCGAAGGTCGCGGCGAAACCATCAGCGTCAAGGGACTGGAACGCCGGGTCGATGACTTGTCTGGCTGGGAATGTCAGATGTGCGGCGAAGTCGAGCTCGACTCAAGCTGCTCGGATCGCTATGACCACGCCGGTGATGAGCTGGTCAATGCGGCCAGGCGAATGATTGGCGAAGAGATCAAACGTGTCCGGCGCAAACTGAATCTCTCTCAAAAAGAAGCGGTAGCGCTGTTGTCAGGTGGCGGGCACAACGCGTTTTCCCGCTATGAGCGCGGTGAGGTATTGCCACCAAAAGCGTTGATGCTGCTGATGCGCCTGCTTGATCGCTACCCGCATTTGCTCGTAGATGCACGAACCCTGGCTGAAGGTGCAGACTTGAGAGGATTCAAGACTACGGCGCATAAAGAGCACGAAACCCTCACGACTCATTGAGCCTGCAAAAAAATAAACCCGGACAAATCCGGGTTTATTTTCATTATCTAAGGCTAGATCAATGCAGGATCTGGCTCAGGAACAGCTTGGTGCGGTCGTTCTGCGGGTTGTCGAAGAAGTCGTTCGGCGCAGCCTGTTCGACGATTTCACCCTTGTCCATGAAGATCACGCGGTTGGCCACGGTGCGGGCGAAGCCCATCTCGTGGGT
>NZ_JABAEE010000141.1:0-7988 GCF_023701885.1 Pseudomonas sp. CG7
CTTGCTCCCGCTGGGTCGCGAAGCGGCCCTGTTTTGGGGCTGCTGCGCAGCCCAGCGGGAGCAAGCTCCCTCGCCACGGATTGTGTGTCTGCCCAAGGTTCCACTTAACGGCTAGTCCGCCTACATACCCTGTTGCAGGGCCGGGTCATCGGGGTTCAGTTGTTCCAGTTGCGCCAACAGGATCTGAACGTTCTGCAACTGGCCGGTCTCCTTCCAATAGTTGATCAGCAACACCCGGGCCTTGCGGTCGGCGGGGTAGCGCTGGACGATTTCCTGCAGCTGTTTCTGCGCGGCTTCCACTTCCTGTTCGGCATGCAGGGTGGTTGCCAGGTCATAGCGGTAATGGCGGTTCTCGGGTTCCAGTTCCACGGCTTTTGCCAGGCCGAGCACGGCATACTCGCTCTGGCCGTGTTGCAGCAGCCACATGCCCAGCGCATGTTGCAGATAAGCCGACGCTGGCTGGGTTTGCAACTGTCGGGCGAGTAATTGTCGTGCGGCTTCGCCCTGGCCCTGTTTGTCCAGCACTTCGATCTGCATGACCAGCGCTGGCAGGTTGTCCGGTTGCAGGCGCAAGGCCTGCTCAAGGGCCAATTGGGCTTTCTTCAATTCGGCGTTGTGCAGGTGCAGCCGGGCGAGTTGGTAGTGGGAGTCAGCGGTTTTCGGGCCGTCTTCGAGCACCTGCTCCCAAGTGTCGATGGCGATCTGCATCGCGCCGAAATACAAGCCGAGGTCATCTGGCGACAGGCCCAGCAGCGCGTTCACGGCGGCGAACCGGACGTTCGGATCGTCATCGTCCAGAAGCGGGCCGAGCAACAGGCTGCGCTGGCCCGTCGGCACCAGCCCGACGATGCTGCCAATGGCCGCCCGGCGCACGTCCGGCGACTCGCTGTGCAGGTCGGCGTCCGCCAGTTTCAGGGCTTGGGGGCTGGGGTAGTTGGGCAGTTCAGCGTGCAGCCACACACGGCGCTTGGGCGAGAGATCCGGACGTCCCAGTTGCTGGTAAAGCATCCGCGCCGCCCCCGGCTGTCCGTTGCGGGCGCTTTCCAAGGCCTCGCTGTAGCCACGCTTGATCGCCTCAGGGATCTGCGGCGTGGTGCTGCGTAGCCACACCGCGACAAGACCGATCAACAACAGGACACAGAGGCTGAGGAGCAGATAGCGGCGGCGAGGCGAGGGCATGCAGGGAATCCATTACCAGAAGCGTGAAATGCCGCAAGCTTCGGTCAGGTGGCGGCTTGAGTCAAACCTTCTAACGGCAGTGATGAATCTGTGGGAGCGAGCGTGCTCGCGATGGCGTCGGATCAGTGAGGTAGATATTGACTGACACACTGCTATCGCGAGCAAGCTCGCTCCCACAAAGGGCCTTCCCACAGTGGACCCTGGGCGATAAATAAAAAAAAGCCCCGCGTCCGAATGAGAAGCGGGGCAAAAATTTGGCTGGTTGCGGCCAACCAAAGGAGCTCGGTTGAGCCGGGCGGGTCAGTTGCTGGCGACGGTTTCCGGTTGCCAGCCGCCACCCAGGGCCTTGTAGATTGCGACGATGCCGCGGTACAGGTCCACTTCGGCCTGGGCCTGGGTGTCTTCGGCCGCCAGGCGTTCACGTTGGGCGTCGAGCAGCACGAGGAAATCCACGGTGCCTTCGCGGTAGCGAATCTCTGCCAGGTCGGCGGCGGCGCGGCTCGATTCGCTCTGGCGGATCAGCGAGATCAACCGCTGCTGACGCTTGCCATAGTCACTGAAGGCATTTTCCGACTCTTCCAGGGCCAACAGCACTTGCTGTTCGTAGTTCGCCAGGGCGCCGTCCGCCTCGGCATCGGCGCCGCGCAAGCGCGCCCGCACGCTGCCCAGGTCGAAAGCGGCCCAGGTAATGCTCGGGCCCCGCGCCCAGGCGTTGGCGGCCGAGGAGCCGATCTGCGAACCGCGTCCGGCGGTGAAACCGAGGAAACCGCTCAAGCTGACCCGTGGGAACAGGTCGGCCTTGGCCACGCCGCTGCGCGCCGTGGCGGCGGCCAGTTGGCGCTCGGCACTGAGGATGTCCGGGCGCCGTTGCAGCAGTTCACCCGGGTCGCCGATGGGCAGGGCCTTGGCGATGGCTGGCAACTGTTTCGGGCTCAGGTCCACGCTGAGTTTGTCCGGGCGTTCGCCCAACAGCGTGGCGATGCGATTGCGTTGGCGAGCCTGCTCGGCCTGCAGCTGCGGCACGCTGGCTTCCACCGAGGCCAGGCGCGCATCGGCACGGACCACGTCGAGCTGATCGCCGACGCCGGCATCACGCAGGCTTTCGGTGATCTTGCGCGAATCCTGTTGGTTCTTCAGGTTCGCCAGGGCGATCTTTTCCCGCAGTTGTGCGCCGCGCAGTTGGCCGTAGGCATCCACCAGCTCGGCGATCATCGTCACCTGCAACTGATAGAGATCGGCTTCGATCGCCTGTTGATCGGCATCGGTGGCTTCCAGGTTGCGCTGGATGCGCCCGAACAAATCCAGTTCCCAGGCCATGTCCAGGCCCAGGTCGTAACGCTCGGAGTTGACTCGCTCGTCAGTCTGCCCCATCGGGTTCTGGCCTTTGCCCAGTTCGCTGCTGGCACGGCTGGTAATGGTCGGCATGGCGTCATTGCTGGCGTCATCGCGAATCGCCCGGGCGGCCCGCAAGCGGGCGAAGGCCACGCGCAACTCGCGGTTGCCGTCCAGGGAACGGGTCACCACCGCGTTGAGGGTCGGGTCGTCGAACTGCTGCCACCAGACGCCTTCGAAACGGGCGCGGTCGAAGTTCTTCTGGCCGGCGGCGCCGTCGGTGGCGGTGGTGATATTCGCCGCCTCCGTTTGCGGTGCCTTGTAGTCCGGCCCTACGGCACAGGCACTCAATGCCAGGACCAGCAAGCTCGGCACGAACGCTTTCAAACTCATTGTTGCGCCTCCAGTTTCAAAGCCCGGGCCGCCTTGCGGGCCTCGCTGCGTTCGACGAAGTTGCGGATCAGTACATAGAAGACGGGGGTGAGCAGCAGGCCGAAGAAGGTCACTCCGAGCATCCCGGAGAACACCGCCACACCCATGGCATGGCGCATTTCCGCACCGGCGCCGCTGGAGAACACCAGGGGCACCACGCCCATGATGAAAGCGAAGGAGGTCATCAGGATCGGCCGCAGACGCAGGCGGCACGCTTCGAGGACCGCCGCCAGCGGGTTCATGCCTTCGAGCTGTTTATCCTTGGCGAACTCGACGATCAGAATCGCGTTCTTGCAGGCAAGCCCCACCAGTACGATCAAACCGATCTGGGTAAAGATGTTGTTGTCGCCACCGGAGAGGATCACCCCGGTAATCGCCGACAGCAGGGTCATCGGTACGATCAGGATCACCGCCAATGGCAGGCTCCAGCTTTCGTACTGTGCCGCGAGCACCAGGAACGCCAGCAGTACGCAGAGCGGGAACACGAACAGCGCGGTGTTGCCCGAGAGGATCTGCTGGTACGTCAGGTCGGTCCACTCGTACGTCATGCCGTTGGGCAGTTCGTCCTTGAGCAGTTTCTCGATGGCTTTCTCGGCCTGGCCGGAGCTGTAGCCCGGGGCGGCAGCACCGTTGATTTCAGCGGTGATGAAGCCGTTGTAGTGCATCACGCGGTCTGGGCCCGAGGTGTCGCTGACCTTGATGAAGGTCGCCAGCGGGATCATCTCGCCACGGTTGTTGCGCACCTTGAGCTGGCCGATCTGGTCCGACTCGAGACGGAACTGCTGCTCGGCCTGGACGTTGACCTGGTAAGTACGGCCGAAGCGGTTGAAGTCGTTGGCATACAGCGAACCCAGGTAAATCTGCAGGGTGTCGAAGATGTCGCTGACGGCCACGCCGTGGGTCTTGGCTTTTTCACGGTCGATGGCGGCATCGACCTGGGGTACGTTCACGGTGTAGCTGGTGAACAACCCGGCCAGTTCCGGCACGCTGCGGCTCTTGGTGATGATGTTCATGGTTTCTTTGTACAGCTCGTCGTAGCCCAGGTTGCCCCGGTCTTCGATCTGCAGGCGGAAACCACCGATCGTGCCCAGGCCCTGTACCGGCGGCGGCGGGAAGATCGCCATGTAGGCTTCCTGGATCTCCGAGTACTTGCCGTTCAAGGCACCGGCGATGGCGCCGGCCGACATGCTCGGGTCCTTGCGCTCGTCGAAGGGCTTGAGGGTCACGAACACGATGCCGGCGTTCGGGCTGTTGGTGAATCCGTTGATCGACAGGCCCGGGAAGGCCACGGCGCTTTGAACGCCCGGTTGCTTGAGCGCCAGGTCGGACATGCGCTTGATCACATCTTCGGTGCGATACAGGCTCG
The DNA here is from genome assembly GCF_023701885.1 of Pseudomonas sp. CG7. Taxonomy (NCBI): domain Bacteria; kingdom Pseudomonadati; phylum Pseudomonadota; class Gammaproteobacteria; order Pseudomonadales; family Pseudomonadaceae; genus Pseudomonas; species Pseudomonas sp. CG7. The sequence goes on from NZ_JABAEE010000141.1 coordinate 4,310, forward strand.
CGGCGTCCGGCAGTTGGGCGAAGGCCACCAGGTATTGCTTGTCCTGGCCGGGCACGAAGCCGGTCGGGGTAGTGGAAAAACCGAAGAACGTCAGCACCATCAGGCCTGCATAAAGCACCAGGGCGATGCCGCTGCTGCGGATGACCCGCGCGACGGTGCCCACGTAGCCATGGCTGGCGCGCTCGAAGAAGCGGTTGAATGGACGGAACAACCAGCCACCGAAGAGCTTGTCGAGGAACTTGGAGAAACGGTCCTTGGGCGCGTCATGGCCTTTGAGCAATACGGCAGCCAGGGCAGGGGACAGGGTCAGGGAATTGCTCGCCGAGATCACCGTGGAAATGGCGATGGTGAGGGCGAACTGCTTATAGAACTGACCGGTCAAGCCACTGATTAACGCCGCCGGCACGAAGACCGCGCACAGCACCAGGGCGGTGGCGATGATCGGGCAGGTCACTTCGCCCATGGCGCGCTTCGTCGCCTCCACGGGGGTGCGGCCCAGTTCGATGTTTCGCTCGACGTTTTCCACCACCACGATGGCGTCATCCACCACGATACCGATCGCCAGTACCAGGCCGAACAGTGACAAGGCATTCAACGAGAAGCCGAACAGGTGCATCACCGCGAACGTACCGATCAGCGAAACCGGCACCGCCACCAACGGAATGATCGAGGCGCGCCAGGTCTGCAGGAACAGGATCACCACCAGCACCACGAGGATCAGGGCTTCGAACAGGGTGTGGACCACCGCTTCGATGGAGCCGCGGACGAAGATCGTCGGGTCATAGACGATGCTGTAGTCCATCCCTGCCGGGAAGCCTTTCTTCAGCTCATCCATCTTCTCGCGAACGTCGTTGGAGATCTGGATGGCGTTGGAGCCCGGACGTTGGAAGATCGGGATCGCCACCGCCGGCTGGTTGTCCAGCAGCGAACGCAAGGCGTACTGGCTGGAGCCCAGTTCCACCCGGGCGATGTCCTTCAGGCGAGTGATTTCACCGTTGGCGCCGGAACGAATGATGATGTTCTCGAACTCTTCCTCATTGACCAGGCGCCCCTGGGTGTTGATCGACAGCTGGAAAGCCTGGGCATTCGGCGCCGGCGGCGCACCCAGGGCACCGGCGGCCACTTGACGGTTCTGCTCACGGATCGCGGTGACCACGTCGGTGGCGGTCAGGTTGCGCGAGGCGGTCTTGTTCGGATCCAGCCAGACGCGCAGGGAATAGTCGCCCATGCCGAACAGTTGCACATCACCCACGCCGCCCAGGCGCGCCAGCTCATCCTTGATGTTGAGCAGGGCATAGTTGGACAGGTAGAGCATGTCGTAGCGTTGGTCCGGCGAGGTCAAGTGCACGACCATGGTCAGGTCGGGCGATGCCTTGTCCACCGTGATGCCGATTCGGGTCACTTCTTCCGGCAGCTTGGGCTCGGTCCGGGTGACGCGGTTCTGCACCTGCACCTGGGCATTGTCCAGGTCGGTGCCGAGGGCGAAGGTGATGGTCAGGGTGATCTTGCCGTCAGCGGTGGACTGCGAGGACATGTACAACATGTTCTCGACACCGGTGATGGCCTGCTCCAGGGGCGCGGCCACGGTTTCGCCGATGACCTTGGGGTTGGCGCCCGGGAAGTTGGCGCGTACGACCACGGTCGGCGGCACGACTTCCGGGTATTCGCTGATCGGTAGCTGGAACAGCGAGATGGCGCCGGCGATCAGGATCAACAGCGAAAGCACTGCTGCGAAGATCGGCCGCGAAATGAAGAACTGGGAAAATTTCATCTTGGATTCAGTCCCTTAGTCGCGTGGGGTCGCAGCGGCCAGTTTGCCTGCCGAGCCTGACGCCGCCTTGGAGGGCGCGACTTGGGGCAGGTTGCTGGCTTCGAGCGCTTTACGTTGTTGTGCCAGGGCGGCAATGGTTTCTTCGCTGGCCATCGGCACGGTTTCAGGCGTGACCGGTGCACCCGGACGAGCCCGTTGCAGCCCCTTGACGATGATAGTGTCGTCCTTGTTCAGGCCGCTGCGCACGATGCGCAGGCCTTCGATCTTCGGCCCCAGCTCGACGGCGCGGTAGGCCGGCTTGTTTTCGGCGTCCATCACCAAGACGAATTTCTTGCCCAGGTCGGTGCCCACGGCTTCGTCGTTGATCAGCACGGCGGCGTAGGTGCCGCTGCCCACCAGCTTCAAGCGGGCGTACAGGCCTGGGGTGTAGGTGCCATCCTTGTTGTCGAACACCGCGCGGCCACGGATGGTGCCGGTCTGTGGGTTGACCTGGTTGTCGACGAAGTTCATCTGGCCCTGGTGCGGGTTGCCGTCCTCGTTGGACAGGCCCATGTAGACCGGCGTGGCCTGGCCGCGCTGGCCCTGGCGGGCGAGTTGGGTGTACTTGAGGAAGACCCGCTCATCGGCGTCGAAGTAGGCGTAGACCTTGTCGGTGGACACGACGCTGGTCAGCGGCGTGACATCGGCGGTCACCAGGTTGCCGGCGGTGATTTCCGCGCGGCTGACGCGACCGCTGATGGGCGAGGTAACGCGGGTGAAGCTCAGGTTCAGTTTCGCCAGGTCCAGCTGCGCCTGGATGGCTGCGGCGGCGGCGCGGGCTTCCTGGGCGGCGCTGGTGCGCGAATCCGCCAGCTCGGCGGAAATGGCATTGCTCAAGCGCAGGCGTTCGCCACGTTGGGCTTCATTCTCGCTGCGGGTGGCGGTGGCGCGGGCCTGGGCCAGTTGCGCTTCGAGACGACGGACTTCAGCCTGGAAGGGGCGTGGGTCGATCTGGAACAACAGGTCGCCCTTCTTGACCAGCGCGCCTTCGGTGAAGGCCACTTCGTCGATCTGCCCGGAAACCCGCGGGCGGATCTCAACGGTTTCTGGCGCTTCGAGGCGACCGGTGAATTCATCCCATTCGTTGACAGGCTGCTCCAACACCTTGGCCACACTGACTTTGGCCGGCGGCATGGACGCTGCCGTGTCGGGAGTCTTGCCGCAGGCGCTCATCACCAGCACCGCCAGCAGCGCGAGGGGAAAACGCAGTTTTGAAAGTGAATGTTCCATGGATAGCATCCGCCAATGTATTGAGAATGGGCGGATGATGCGTGGCGCAAGACACCGGAACGAATCGAATGAAGCAAAGGTAACTATCATTCAGAATGATATAAGCCATCAATGAGACCTCTAGTCCGGGCAATGCACCGTATTTTTGGAAACCGATGGGCTCGTGGCGAGGGAGCTTGCCCGGCATCAGGTCTGGAAACACCCGAGTCCCCTGTGGGAGCCGAGCTTGCTCGCGATGACGGTGCCCAGCCGACATCACCGCTAACGGACCCACCGCCATCGCGAGCAAGCTCGCTCCCACACGGAAATTGGCGGTGGACACAAACCTTGTGGCCACTCGAGAACCCAGTGGGAGGGCCATAGGGTTTTGTAGCCTCAACCAAACTGCCTTTGTGGCGAGGGAGCTTGCTCCCGCTGGGCTGCGCAGCAGCCCCAAAACCAAGCACCGCGTGGCGTCAGGCAGATCGCATGCAGCTTATTGGGGCCGCTTCGCGCCCCAGCGGAGCAAGCTCCCTCGCTACGGGCTTGAGTGCTCGGCATCAGGTCTGGAAACACCCGAGAACCCCTGTGGGAGCCGAGCTTGCTCGCGATGACGGTGCCCAGCCGACATCACCGCTAACGGACCCACCGCCATCGCGA
>NZ_JABAEE010000142.1:0-7985 GCF_023701885.1 Pseudomonas sp. CG7
CCAGGCATTGGTGGTGCTTGCTCGCAAGCTCTGCCGGGTGGCATTTGCCTTGATGAAAAATCAGAGCGAATACCAGCCGAAGCCTATGTTGCAGGGTTGCCCTGCAACATAGAATCTCCCACAAGGGGAAATTGGTGGGATTCGATTCGCGAACAGCTCGAATTGCCACGGCAAAGCCCTATAATGCGCGCCGGTTTTTGGGGTAATGGTCATGAGTACAGAAGATCCACGGTTTGCCGGCATCGCCCGTTTGTATGGCATCGAAGGCCTGGAGCGCCTGCGGGCGGCCCATGTGGCGATGGTCGGCGTCGGCGGTGTCGGTTCCTGGGCGGCGGAAGCCATCGCCCGTTGCGGCGTGGGCGAGATTTCGCTGTTCGACCTGGACGATGTCTGCGTGAGCAACGCGAACCGTCAGTTGCACGCCCTGGACAGCACCGTCGGCAAGCCCAAGGTCGAGGTCATGGCCGAGCGGTTGCGCGGGATCAACCCCGACTGCACGGTGCACGCGGTGGCGGACTTCGTTACCCGCGACACCATGGCCGAGTACATCACGCCGAACATCGATTGCGTGATCGACTGCATCGACAGCGTCAACGCCAAGGCCGCGCTGATCGCCTGGTGCAAGCGCCGCAAGATCCAGATCATCACCACCGGAGGCGCGGGTGGGCAGATCGACCCGACGCTGATCCAGGACTGCGACTTGAACCGTACGTTCAACGATCCGCTGGCCTCCAAGGTGCGCTCCACCTTGCGCCGCGACTACGGCTTTTCCCGCACCGTGACCCGCCACTACAGCGTGCCTTGCGTGTTCTCTACCGAACAACTGCGCTACCCGAAGCCGGACGGCAGCATTTGCCTGCAAAAGAGTGTTGTCGGTGACGGCGTCAAGCTCGACTGCGCGGGTGGGTTTGGCGCGGTGATGATGGTCACGGCGACGTTCGGCATGGTCGCGGCGACCAAGGCTGTGGATAAGATCGTGGCGGGGGTGCGACGGCCGGCGGATCGGGTCAAGCCCGGGCAGTAATGCAACGCTGCTCACTAAGGGAGTGGTGAACCTGTGGCGCGGGAGCTTGCTCCCGCTGGACTGCGCAGCAGTCCCCATTTTCATGAGCGCTTCGCACTCAAGCGGGAGCAAGCTCCCTCGCCACAGTTATTGCGTCAGCTCAAACATCCGCTTCAATACCGCATTCAAGCCATTGCTGCGCGACGGCGACAGCTGCCGCGACAACCCCAACTGATTGAACCAATCCGACAAATCCACCTGCTGCAACTCATCAGCGGACAAGCCATTGACCCGCGCCAGCAACAACGCCACCAACCCCCGGATCAACCGCGCATCGCTGCTGGCGGAAAACTGCCAGTGCCCGTCGTGCAAGCGACCCACCAACCACACCTGGCTCTCACAGCCGTGGACGAGGTTGGCCTCGCACTGGTCGGCGTCGCTCAGGGGCGGCAGGCGTTCGCCCCATTGCATCAGCAGACGGGCCCGTTGTTCCCAGCCGGAGGCTTCTCGGAAAATCTGCAACGCGGTGAGGGCGTCGGCGGGCAGGCTCATCGCAGCATCTCCAAGGCCTGGTCCAGGGCTTCGAAGAAACGTTCGAGATCGGCGGAGTCGTTGTACAGCGCCAGCGACACCCGAATCGCCCCGGACAGCTTCAAATGCTTGAACAGCGGCATTGCGCAGTGATGCCCGGCGCGCACGGCGATGCCTTGCTCGGTCAGCAGGTGCGCCAGGTCGGCGTTGTGGATACCTTCGACCACGAAGCTGACCAGGGCCAGGCGTGGGTTGCCGACCAGGCGCACGCCGTTGCGCGCCAGCAGGCCGCTAATCAAATAGTCGTGCAACGCTGTTTCATGGTCGATGACCGCTTGCCCGTCGAGACCGGACAGGTAGTCGAGTGTCGCCCCCAGGCCAATCACGCTGGCGATGGGCGGTGTGCCGGCCTCGAAACCCAGCGGCGCCGGGCGGAAGGTGGCGCTGTGGTAATCGGCTTGCTGGACCATTTCGCCGCCAAATTGCCAGTGACGCAGTTTGCTGAGCGCTTCGGTGCGACCGAACAACGCCCCCAGGCCTTCGGGGCCGTACAGCTTGTGACTGGAAAATACATAGAAATCGCAGCCCAGTGCCTCCACATCGTGGCGGCCATGGACGACACCCTGGGCGCCATCGATCACCGTCAGCGCATCTTGCGCCTTGGCCATCGCCAGCAATGCCGGCAATGGCTGCCAGGTGCCGAGGACGTTGGATAACTGGCTCACGGCCAACAAGCGCGTGCGCGGCCCGATCAGCTCGGCGGCGGCATTGGTATCGATCACCCCATCGGCATCCAGCGGCAGCACAACGAGCTTCAACGCGCGACGCTCGGCCAGTTGCTGCCAAGGCAACAGGTTGGCGTGATGCTCCAGGGCGCTGACAACAATTTCATCGCCAGGGTTGAACAGATGTTCCAGTCCGTAGGCGAGCAGGTTCAACGCCGAAGTGGCGCCATGGGTGAAAACGATCTGTCCGCAGTCCCTCGCGTTGAGCCATTGCGAAACCTTGAGGCGACTGTCTTCGAATGCCTGGGTGGCCAGCGCTCCGGGCAAATGTTGCGCACGGTGCACGTTGGCCGCGCCGTTGGCGTAATAGTGCGTCAGGGCGTCCAGCAGGGCTTGGGGTTTTTGCGTGGTGGCGGCGCTGTCCAGGTAGGTCTGGCCTTGCCGTTGCAGGGCGGCGATGGCCGGGAAGTCGGCGCGCCAAGGGGATTGGATCAACATGCTTTCGGGCCCTGCTGGAGTTACGCCGGACCCTGTGGGAGCTGGCTTTTTTTGTGGGAGCAAGCTTTGCTCCCACAAAAAAAGCTCGCCCCCACAGGTGAGGGAGTGAAGCTTAGTTGTGAGCGTGCAGTGCTTCGTTCAGCTCGATGGCCGACTTATGCGTCTTGCATTCCACTGCACCGGTTTCGGAGTTGCGGCGGAACAACAGGTCGGGCTGGCCGGCCAGGTCGCGGGCCTTGACCACTTTCACCAGTTGGTTGTTTTCGTCCAGCAGCTTCACTTTGGTGCCGGCGGTCACGTACAGGCCCGACTCCACGGTGTTGCGGTCGCCCAGCGGGATACCGATGCCGGCGTTGGCGCCGATCAGGCAGCCTTCGCCCACCTTGATCACAATGTTGCCGCCGCCCGACAGGGTGCCCATGGTCGAGCAACCGCCGCCCAGGTCCGAGCCCTTGCCGACGAACACGCCCGCCGAGACACGGCCTTCGATCATGCCCGGGCCTTCGGTGCCGGCGTTGAAGTTGACGAAACCTTCGTGCATGACCGTGGTGCCTTCGCCCACATAGGCGCCCAGGCGCAGGCGCGCGGCATCGGCGATACGCACGCCGGCCGGGACAACGTAGTCGGTCATTTTCGGGAATTTATCCACCGAGAACACTTCCAGCAGCTCGCCGCGCAGGCGGGCTTCGAGCTGGTGCTCGGCCAGTTCGGCCAGGTCGATCGCGCCCTGGCTGGTCCAGGCCACGTTCGGCAGCAGCGGGAAAATGCCGGCCAGGTTCAGGCCGTGGGGCTTGACCAGGCGATGGGACAACAGGTGCAGCTTGAGGTAGGCCTCAGGCGTGGAGCTCAGTTGGGCATCTTCGGCCAGCAGGGTGGCGACCAGTGGCTTGTGGCTTTCGGCCAGGCGGGTCAGCAGCTTGGCCTGCGCGGCATCGACGTTCCGGAGTGCCTCAGCCAATTGCGAGGCCTGGGCGGTGGTGAAGGTGATGGCCTGGTTGCCTTCGCTGTAGCCCAGGATCGGCGCGATAGCGGCAACGATCTCAGCCGACGGCTTGAGCATCGGCTGTGCGTAGAACACCTCCAGCCAGGCGCCTTCACGGTTTTGGGTGCCGACGCCGAAGGCCAGGCTGAACAGGGTAGTGGACATGAAATTACCTCTACAAAATGGACTGGGCAGGCTTACTTGATCTCTGCCGCATAAATATCTGGCTTGAAGCCAATCAGGGTTCGGTCACCGAGATCGAGCACCGGGCGCTTGATCATCGAGGGTTGGGCGAGCATCAGTTCGATGGCTTTCGTCTGGTCGAGATCGGCTTTGCGTTCGTCGTCGAGTTTGCGAAAGGTCGTACCGGCACGGTTCAACACCACTTGCCAGCCATGCTCGTCGCACCATTGGGTCAGGTGCTCACGGTCGATGCCGGCGCTCTTGTAGTCATGAAAATCGTAGTGCACAGCGTGATCATCGAGCCAGGTGCGCGCCTTTTTCATCGTGTCACAGGCTTTGATGCCGAAAAGGTGCAACGTTTTGCTTGAATCGGTCAAGGAACTGCCCCCTTTGCAGGTGCTGGAAATAAAAGGTGAAGGATTATGCCATGACCGGACGGTTTCGCGGCGGCCCAGGTTGATGCGCTGCAAAACCTGTGGGAGCGAGCTTGTGGGAGCAAAGCTTGCTCGCGATACCGGCGACACGGTTCAACTGCAACACTGTGCCATCGTTCATCGCGAGCAAGCTTTGCTCCCACAGGCTCATTCCACAGGGCAAGCTGCGACATTGGTACAACGGCCAGGCCCATGCTAGGCGGTTAATATGGCACTTCAACGGCGAGCTGTTGCCGGATGTGTAACGCTTATTGCGTTCGGAGCGAGGTGAAATCTGGAGTTGATCATTAGAGGCTGGGTCAGAGCGGAAGGTAAGCCTTCACACCGGTGATCACGCCTTGCATGTCTTCAGAGCCCAGGCGAGGAACAAAGTACTCTCGACCCTTGGATCGAGTCTTTCTGTGTAGCTTATCCAGACGTTCAAAACTCACGGTATAGATCATGTCGCACTTTACCCACAGTTCTTTGTAGCCATCGGACTGGAGGGGATTGGTGCGGAGCAGGTGATGCCAGTCCTGCTGAGTCTGTGGCGTTGTGGAGGAAATCGGTACCACGGTACAGAGCTTGCGACTATGTGTGACAGTGGGGGAGATCATCACCACCTTGCGGATCTTCAACATTTCAGGCGCAACAAAGCCCCGCGTGAAGTCGCAAAGAAGAACATCACCTTGCTTGGGATGGTAATAAAGAGGCATTCCTTATCCTCATGAAAAAGCAAAGCCGCCCGAAGGCGGCTTCAATCGACACGCAGTTGAGCTTGCTTCGCCCTTTCTGCGCCGCTGGGTCAACCCCGAGAGGGACCCAGACTCCTGCCAGCTCTCGCTGGTGACGGGGTCGATTATGGCTACCGGCGATAGCGAATTCAAGCCAGCTTGAACCCTCGTAACAGGGTTAAATGAGGTCTGTCGGTGTACAACGTTAGCGAAATCAAAGGCTTGGCGTTCGCGGTACGGTTTATGTCATTTCTTGTCTGAGCAGACAGATTGTCGTCTGTCAGACGCACCGAAGTTTCCGACAAGTTTTTAAGGTTGTCCGTCGGAAGCGAGGGCTCTAGCCTCTGGGTGTCGCTGCCAATTCAGCGACCGGACGTGAGAATCCGAACATCTCTAGGGGCACGGGCTTGTGCACAATCCAAGTGCAGGTCTTTACATCTTCAGCTCTAGGGAGCAAGCAATTCGATGAACAAAGAACCCCAAAATCCACCAAAACCTGCCTCCACCTTCCCTTACGGCGATTACGCCCCCGAAAAGCTGCAAGAAGCCGCTGACCGTGTGCTGGATCAATATCTCAAACCTGAGGACAGCAAGTCAGAACCCAAGCCCTCAGTGCAGTTATTCACTGTGGCTGACGGTATCGACACCGAAGTGTTGCTGGCCAACCTCAGCGAAACCCTGGCTTCGGCCAATGCGATGCTCAATGACCTTGCCTTCGATCAGGACGGCTCGCGACGGCATGTAGCGTTGGGGGTGGCGCAGATGATTGAGTTGGGGATGTTGCTGGCGAACAAGTGCCTGGATCGGGTAGAACTTCGGACTTGATGCAATAAGTGCCGGCCTCATCGCGAGCAAGCTTTGCTCCCACAGGATCTGGTGTCGATCACCTGTTTTGTGAACAACACCCATCCCCTGTGGGAGCGAGCTTGCTCGCGAAGACGTAGGCCCATCCAACATGAATGCAAGCTGAACCACCGCTTTCGCGAGCAAGCTCGCTCCCACAGGGTATTTGTGGTGCTCACAGATATGGGGGCGACACCAGCCCCCTGTGGCGAGGGAGCTTGCTCCCGCTGGGGCGCGAAGCGGCCCTGAAATCGGACAGCGCGGTATGTCAGGCAGATTGAGTTGACTGCTTCAGGGGCTGCTACGCAGCCCAGCGGGAGCAAGCTCCCTCGCCACAACAGCGCTTAGGCGTGAGCTTCTTCCTGCTCAGGCACCAACCGTACTTCCACCCTCTGACCCAACGCACGCGCTGCGCTGGCAAGTGTAGCCAGCGTCATTCCCGCATCGTTTTGATCCAGCGCACGATCAACAGCAGTGCGACTGGTGTGCATCCGCTGTGCCAAGGCCTTTTTGGTCACTTTCTGAAGCTTCATTGCTTCGGCAATCTGCCAGGCAATAACGCGTTTGAGCGAAACTGCGAAAACCTCTTCTGCGATGCCTTGCTCGGCGAGAAAGTCGTCAAAGTCAGATCCGATGTGCTTGTTCATTCTAAGTGACTCGGTCGGTATAGACGTTGTTGGGGCTGCTACGCAGCCCAGCGGGAGCAAGCTCCCTCGCCACAACAGCCCTCGATATGGCCATCAACCCCGACGCTGGATGAACGCGCGGATTCGCTCCGCCGCTTCCACGCATTCGGCCAATGGCGCGACCAGGGCCATGCGCACGCGGCCGGCGCCTGGGTTGACGCCGTCCACGTCGCGGGAGAGGTACGAACCTGGCACCACAGTCACGTGCTCCTGTTCGAACAGGTCACGGCAGAACGCTGCGTCGTCGCCCGCCACGTTCGGCCACAGATAGAAGCTGCCATCGGGACGTTGCACGTCCAGCACCGGGCTGAGGATTTCCAGCACCGCGGCGAATTTTTCCCGGTACAGCGCGCGGGTGGCGCGGACGTGCACTTCGTCGTTCCACGCGGCAATGCTTGCCAGTTGGGTTTGGACCGGCATCGCGCAGCCGGGGTAGGTGCGGTACAGCAGGAAGCCCTTGAGGATGTCCGCGTCGCCGGCCACGAAACCGGAGCGCAGGCCTGGCAGGTTGGAGCGCTTGGAGAGGCTGTGGAAGACCACGCAGCGCTTGAAGTCCTTGCGACCGAGTTCGACGCAAGCGGTGAGCAGGCCTGGCGGCGGGGTTTGTTCGTCGAAGTAGAGTTCGCTGTAGCACTCGTCCGAGGCGATGACGAAGTCATATTCATCCGCCAGGGCGATGAGTTTCTTCAGCACATCCACCGGGATCAGCGCACCGGTCGGGTTGCCCGGGGAGCACAGGAACAGGATCTGGCAGCGTTTCCAGATGTCCGGCGAGACGGCATCGAAATCCGGGTTGAAGCCGTTCGCGTCCAGGCACGGCAAGTAGTGTGGCTTGGCCCCGGCGAGGAACGCCGCGCCTTCGTAGATCTGGTAGAACGGGTTCGGGCTGACCACCAAGGCATCGTCGCCCCGGTTGACCACGGTCTGGGTGAAGGCGAACAGGGCTTCACGGGTGCCATTGACCGGCAGCACGTGGCGCGCCGGGTCGAGCCAGCCGCTTGGCACATTGAAGCGGCGCTCGCACCAGCCGGTGATGGCTTCACGCAGCTCCGGGATGCCGAGGGTAGTCGGGTACACGGCCATCTTTTCCAGATTGCTGGCCAGGGCCTCGGCCACGAAGCTTGGCGAGCGATGCTTGGGCTCGCCGATGGACAGAGCGATTGGGCGCTTGTCCGGGTTGGGGGTGACGCTGCCGAGCAGGGCGCGGAGTTTTTCGAACGGGTAGGGCTGGAGCTGGTTCAGAGCGTTGTTCATTGAGGGCCTCGTCAATGTGGGCGCGGTCCTTGCGGGAGCCGGGGTGGAGCGGCGTCTGGTGGGGGCCGGCGGCGCAGTAGGGTGGGTTAGCGCGCCAGGCCCGCCCACCGCGCGCCCCACGCGGGGGTTATTG
>NZ_JABAEE010000143.1:0-7900 GCF_023701885.1 Pseudomonas sp. CG7
ACGGTCTGTACTGCGCGAACAGTCAGAATCGAGCCTTGTCCCTCCTCCTCCCTTCAAGTCCTACCATACAAGCGAGCCTGCTCGCGATGACGCCCGCACATTCAACATAAATCCAACCGGCAAAAAACGCCGACCGTCTAGGCTGTACTGAGCCATTTCCAATCCACTGGAGGTTCCCATGCAGCTAGAAGGATCCTGCCACTGCGGCGCCGTGTCGTTCAGCCTGGCCTGTACCCACCCCTACCCTTATCAACGTTGCTACTGCTCGATCTGCCGCAAGACCCAGGGCGGCGGCGGTTATGCGATTAATTTGGGGGGCGATGCCCAAAGCTTGAAGGTGCGTGGTCGCAAGCACATCTCGATCTACCATGCGCGGCTAAAGGACGACGGCGATAAGCGCGCCCACCGCAGCAGTGCCGAGCGGCATTTCTGTTCCCTGTGTGGATCGGGGCTGTGGCTGTTCAGCCCCGAATGGCCGGAGCTGGTGCACCCGTTCGCTTCAGCCATCGACACGCCGCTGCCGGTACCGCCGGAGCATACCCACTTGATGCTCGGGTCCAGGGCTCCGTGGGTGGAGGTCGAGGCGCATAAGGGCGACCAGCAGTTCGAGGTCTATCCCGAAGAGTCGATTGCCCAGTGGCATGAACGCCTGGGTTTGACCGGTTGAGAGGCAGCGCTGCAGAAAGCCTCATCGTCAGGACAAACGGCCCTATGCCGCAGGCACACCACTGTGGAAACGAAATTCCACATCCGGAGATTCGATCAGTTCCCGCTCGGCCTCACGGACCTTGTCGATCACCTGGGCAATGTCCTTGGCATCGCCATACTGGTAAGCCAGTTTCAGGTAACCCTGGAAATGCCGCGCTTCGCTTTTCAGCAAACCGAAGTAGAACTTGCCCAACTCCTCGTCCAGGTGTGGCACCAGGGCCTCGAAACGCTCGCAACTGCGGGCTTCGATGAAGGCGCCGACGACGAGGGTGTCTACCAGCTTGACCGGCTCGTGGCTGCGTACCACCTTGCGCAGCCCCGAGGCATAACGGCCGGCGGAGAGCTGGCGCAAGCCGATCTTGCGCTTTTTCATCAGGCGCATGACTTGCTCGTGGTGCACCAGCTCTTCCCGGGCCAGGCGCGACATCAGGTTGATCAGGTCGACGTGGGAATGGTACTTGGCGATCAGGCTCAGGGCGGTGCTGGCCGCCTTGAATTCGCAGTTCTTGTGGTCGATCAGCAACGTTTCCTGGTCGGCCAGCGCGGCCTGGACCCAGGCATCGGGGGTGCGGCAACCAAGGAATTCGTGGATTTCGGGAAGATTCATGGGGCTCACGGGCAACGGTAGTCGAGCGAAGGGCGCCGATTATACCGGCCTGCCCCCAGACCACCAGCCACTGCCGTTGATATGCATCAAGTCGACGGCACACCCACAGCCACTAGACTGCCCCACAAGAACTATAGTTGAGCAACGCCAGCCTTTTCATTGGAGAACGCCGATCATGCAAGCCATTCGCAGCATCCTGGTGGTCATTGAGCCCGAACATGCGGAAAGCCTGGCGCTCAAGCGCGCCAAACTGATCGCCGGGGTGACCCAGGCCCATCTGCACCTGCTGGTGTGCGACAGGAAACATGACCATGCCGGCCTGCTCGGCGTGCTCAAGAGCGCATTGCTGGCCGACGGCTACAGCGTCACCACCGAGCAGGCCTGGAACGAAAGCCTCTACGAAACCATCATCGACGTGCAACAGGCAGAAGGTTGCGGGCTGGTGATCAAACAGCATTTCCCCGACAGCCCATTGAAAAAGGCCCAGCTGACCCCGGCGGACTGGAAACTGCTACGCCATTGCCCGACCCCGGTGCTGCTGGTGAAAACCGCCGGTTCCTGGAAAGACAAGGTGATCCTCGCCGCCGTCGATGTTGGCAATGCCGACGGCGAGCATCGCCACCTGCATTCCACCATCATCGACCATGGCTACGACATCGCCCTCCTCGCCAAGGCGCACCTGCATGTGATCAGCGCCCACCCCTCGCCGATGCTCTCGTCCGCCGACCCGACGTTCCAGCTCAAGGAAACCATCGAGGCCCGCTACCGCGAGCAATGCCGGGCGTTCCAGGCCGAGTTCGACATCGACGACCAGCACCTGCACATCGAAGAAGGCCCGGCGGATGTCTTGATTCCGTACATGGCGCGCAAGCTGCAGGCGGCGGTGACGGTCATCGGCACCGTGGCCCGCTCGGGGCTGTCCGGGGTGCTGATCGGCAACACCGCCGAGGCTGTGCTCGACACGCTGGAAAGCGATGTACTGGTGCTCAAGCCCCAGGAGGTGGAGGATCATCTGGTGGAGTTGGCGGTCAAGGAATGAGATGAACGCTGTGGCTGATCCAGCCTGCTTTTGTGGCGAGGGAGCTTGCTCCCGCTCGGCTGCGCAGCAGACGCCTGGATTTGTCAGGACCAGGAAATTTTTCAGGTCAAGAGCGAGGGCCGCTTCGCAGCCCAGCGGGAGCAAGCTCCCTCGCCACAAAAGCGCCCTGGCACAAAAGCTCCTTTGCACACATGGCTGGTGGGCAGCCGCCAATCGCATCCTTCAGGAACCCCGGCGCGATGTAACGCGGGTAGTGGGCTTCGGACAGAAGGAAAAACTCCCGATCAATGGCATCGCGCAGGTCCGGCAGTTCCCAATCGCGAAATTCCGGCATCAACACCATGCCGTAGGCTTCCAGGTTATTGATCACCCGCGCGCCCCGGGCGATCAACTGATAGGCCCAGCAGTATTCCGACTGGTGCGGCACGAAGCGGATCTTGCGTGACTCCAGTTGCTGGCGCAGCAATGCGGGGTCGAAAACCTCCAACTTGGCCACCATCACCTGCACCAACAGCTGTTCGAGCCGCATCCACACCGCGCGTTTTTCCTCCTCGTTGTAGCCGTTCCAGTGGATCACTTCATGGTGGAACCGCTTGCAGCCACGGCACACCAGGTCACCGTAGACAGTGGAGCAAAGGCCGACGCAAGGGGTCTTGATGAGCTGGTTGGGCATAAGGACACGCACACGCAAAAACAGGACAGGCCGGCATGTTAGCCCGTTGTCTAAGATTGATCACCCCTCAAACGTCCCGGCCCAACTTACCTTTAATTTTTTTTTCCCGTAGAATCAGCCAGCCTTTTAAGGCGCCAATCTCCGTTAGAAGCTGTTTTCAAAGCGTCACGAGCACAGTCGTTCCTTCAGAGCGGTGTTGGCGAAGGGTCTTTCCAGCGGGGAAAGCCCAACGCCAACCCTCATCAGCTCCCGTTCTGCAGGCGTAAAACTTTGAAAGCAGCTTCTGTGAGGAACTCCGGCAACTCTGGCGTGGAGGCCCAAAAAGCCCCCTGACGCGCATGAGTGCCGTGAGTTTCTGGATGAGCGTCCCGGACACCCATTTGGGACCACTGATGAGGGTAATAACTGTGCTTGAAGCCTACCGCAAACATATCGAAGAGCGTGCAGCCCTGGGTATCGTTCCCCAGCCGCTTAACGCCGAACAAACCGCAGGCCTGATCGAGCTGCTGAAAAATCCTCCGGCTGGCGAAGAAGCTTTCCTC
Source organism: Pseudomonas sp. CG7 (assembly GCF_023701885.1). NCBI lineage: Bacteria > Pseudomonadati > Pseudomonadota > Gammaproteobacteria > Pseudomonadales > Pseudomonadaceae > Pseudomonas > Pseudomonas sp. CG7. The sequence continues at coordinate 3,570 of NZ_JABAEE010000143.1, forward strand.
GTTGACCTGATCACCAATCGCGTTCCGCCTGGAGTCGACGAAGCCGCCTACGTCAAGGCCGGTTTCCTGTCCGCCCTGGCCAAGGGCCAGGCCCAATCCCCTCTGCTGGACAAGAAGCGTGCCGTTGAACTGCTCGGCACCATGCAGGGCGGCTACAACATCGTGACCCTGGTGGAGCTGCTGGACGACGCCGAGCTGGCGCCAGTCGCCGCCGAAGAACTCAAGCACACCCTGCTGATGTTCGATGCCTTCCACGACGTGGCTGAAAAAGCCAAGAACGGTAACGTCCACGCCAAGGCCGTGCTGCAATCCTGGGCTGACGGCGAGTGGTGCAAGAAGCGCCCGGTGCTGGCCGACAAGATCAGCCTGCGCGTGTTCAAGGTCCCCGGCGAAACCAACACCGACGACCTGTCCCCTGCCCCGGACGCCTGGTCCCGCCCGGACATCCCGCTGCACGCCCTGGCCATGCTGAAAATGGCCCGTGACGGCATCGTTCCGGACGAGCAAGGCAAGACCGGCCCGATGAAGCAGCTCGAAGAAATGCGCGGCCAGGGCTTCCCGATCGCCTACGTCGGTGACGTGGTCGGTACCGGCTCCTCGCGTAAATCGGCCACCAACTCGGTGCTGTGGTTCTTCGGCGACGACATTCCTTACGTGCCGAACAAGCGCGCTGGCGGTTTCTGCTTCGGCAGCAAGATCGCTCCGATCTTCTACAACACCATGGAAGACGCCGGCGCACTGCCCATCGAGTTCGACGTGTCGAACATGAACATGGGCGACGTGATCGACCTGTACCCCCATGCCGGCAAGGTCTGCAAGCACGGTACCGACGAAGTCATCACCACCTTCGAAATGAAGACCCCGGTGCTGTTGGATGAAGTCCGCGCTGGCGGCCGTATCCCGCTGATCATTGGCCGTGGCCTGACCGAGAAGGCTCGCGCCGAACTGGGCCTGCCAGCGTTCGACCTGTTCAAGAAGCCTGAAGCACCGGCTGAAAGCACCAAGGGTTTCACCCTGGCGCAGAAGATGGTTGGCAAGGCCTGCGGCCTGGCAGAAGGCCAAGGCGTACGCCCTGGTACCTACTGCGAACCGAAAATGACCACCGTGGGTTCCCAGGACACCACCGGTCCAATGACCCGTGACGAACTGAAAGACCTGGCGTGCCTGGGCTTCTCGGCTGACCTGGTGATGCAGTCCTTCTGCCACACCGCGGCCTATCCGAAGCCGATCGACGTGACCACCCACCACACCCTGCCTGACTTCATCATGACTCGCGGCGGCGTTTCACTGCGTCCGGGCGACGGCATCATCCACTCGTGGCTGAACCGCATGCTGCTGCCAGACACCGTGGGTACCGGCGGTGACTCCCACACCCGTTTCCCGATGGGCATCTCGTTCCCGGCCGGTTCCGGCCTGGTCGCGTTCGCCGCTGCCACCGGCGTCATGCCGCTGGACATGCCGGAATCGATCCTGGTGCGCTTCAAAGGCAAAATGAAACCTGGCATCACCCTGCGTGACTTGGTTCATGCCATTCCGTACTTCGCCATCCAAAACGGTCTGCTGACCGTCGAGAAGAAAGGCAAGAAAAACGCCTTCTCCGGCCGCATCCTGGAAATCGAAGGCCTGGAAGGCTTGACCCTGGAACAGGCTTTCGAACTGTCCGACGCATCGGCCGAACGTTCGGCTGCCGGTTGCACCATCAAGCTGTCGAAAGAGTCGATCACCGAGTACCTGCAATCGAACATCACCCTGCTGCGCTGGATGATCGGCGAAGGCTACGGTGATGCACGTACCCTGGAACGTCGCGCCCAAGCGATGGAAGCCTGGATCGCCAACCCGCAACTGATGGAAGCCGATGCCGACGCCGAATACGCCGAAGTCATCGAAATCGACCTGGCCGACATCAGCGAGCCTGTGCTCTGCGCGCCGAACGATCCGGACGACGCCCGTCTGCTGTCCAGCGTTGCTGGCGAGAAAATCGACGAAGTGTTCATCGGTTCGTGCATGACCAACATCGGTCACTTCCGCGCTGCCGGTAAGCTGCTGGAGCAAGTCAAAGGCCAGCTGCCAACCCGCCTGTGGCTGTCGCCGCCGACCAAGATGGACGCTCACCAGCTCACCGAAGAAGGCTACTACGGCATCTACGGCAAGGCCGGTGCACGGATGGAAATGCCAGGCTGCTCGCTGTGCATGGGTAACCAGGCACGCGTCGAGCCGAACTCCACCGTGGTGTCGACGTCGACCCGTAACTTCCCGAACCGTCTGGGTGACGGCGCGAACGTCTACCTGGCTTCGGCCGAACTGGCGTCCGTTGCGTCGATCCTGGGTCGCCTGCCGACCGTCGAGGAGTACATGGAATACGCCGGCAAGATCGACAGCATGGCAGCGGACGTGTACCGCTACCTGAGCTTCGATCAGATCGCCGAGTTCCGTGAAGCGGCTGCAAACGCCAACATCCCGGTCGTTCAAGCCTAACGCTTAAAACGCCCGACTAAAAACGCCGCCCTTCTTGCGAGGGGCGGCGTTTTTTTATGGCTTGTTTATTTCGATGCCCGGCGAGCCACCGCTATCGCGAGCAAGCTCGCTCCCACATTGGATTTTCAGCGAACACAAAATTCATATACACCGCAAAACCTGTGGGAGCGAGCTTGCTCGCGAAGAGGCCGGCCCATCCAACATCTTCATCGACTGTGACACCGCCTTCGCGAGCAAGCTCGCTCCCACAGGAAAGGCCTATGCCAAGAAGGAATAGACCAACGCTGTAATCGCCACCAACCCCACCAACACCACAAAGACATTGGAAGCCTGACCGCGATAACGGGCCATGGCCGGGACTTTGCGGATGGCATACCTCGGCATCAGGAACAGGATGGTCGCGATGACCGGGCCGCCCAGGGTTTCGATCATGCCCAGGATGCTCGGGTTGAGGGTGGCGACGATCCAGCACACCACCAGCATGAACGCTGCGGTGAGGCGGTCCAGGGTCTTGGGGGCCGGGCGGCGGCCGCTCTTGACGATCAGGCCCTTGAGGCCTTCGCTGGCGCCGATGTAGTGCCCCAGGAACGATTTTGAGATAGCAACAAACGCAATCAGCGGCGCGGCAAAGGCGATGGTCGGGTTGCTGAAGTGGTTGGCCAGGTACGACAGGATCGACAGGTTCTGCGCCTTGGCCTCGGCCAGTTGCGCCGGGGTCAGGGTCAGCACGCAGCTGAACACGAAGAACAACACCATCACCACCATCAGCACATGGGCGCGCGACAGGATCTGCGAACTGCGTTCCTCGGCGTTATCGCCATAGCGACGTTTCTGGTCCACCGCAAACGCCGAGATGATCGGCGAATGGTTGAACGAGAACACCATCACCGGGATTGCCAGCCACAAGGTATGCAACAACGCCGAAGGTGCAGGCGGCGTCGACGCCGTGGTCAGGATGCCGCCGCTCCAGTGGGGAATCAGGAATACCGCCAGGAACAGCAGCGCCACGATGAACGGATAGACCATCAGGCTCATGGCCTTGACGATCGCCTGCTCGCCGCAGCGGACCACCGCCAGCAGGCCCAGGATCAGCACCAGGGACAGCACGACCCGAGGGGGCGGCTGGATGTGCAACTGATGCTCCAGGAAACTGCCCACCGTGTTGGTCAGCGCCACACTGTAGATCAGCAGGATCGGGAAAATGGCAAAGAAATACAAAAGCGTGATCAGTGCGCCGGCCTTGAGACCGAAATGCTCCTCAACCACCTCAGTGATGTCCGCGCCATCACGACCGGACAACACGAAACGGGTCAGGCCCCGGTGGGCATAAAACGTCATGGGGAACGCCAGCAACGCCAGGATCAGCAACGGCCAAAAACCGCCCAGGCCCGCGTTGATCGGTAAGAACAGAGTGCCTGCACCGATGGCGGTGCCAAACAGACCCAGCATCCAGGTGGTGTCGTGGCGACTCCATTGGCTGAGGGTGGCTGGGACTGTCGTTTCAAAGCGCTCTTCGACGCTATTGGCCTGATCATTCATCCGGTCGGATCTCCGCTTTCCGGTCACATGCACCCGGCCAGGACGAGTCGGAAAACCCCGACAGGCAGCGCCCTGGCCGAAACAGGGGCGCGATTGTCCGGGATTAGCGAGCAGAAGCAAAGACTTAGCTGAGGAGCGGTTATGCGGATCAGATGGCTGTCATGAAAATGGTCTCCGTATTTCCCTGTCTTCCCTGTGGGAGATTCTATGTTGCAGGGCAACCCTGCAACATAGGCTTCGGCTGGTATTCGCTCTGATTTTTCATCAAGGCAAATGCCACCCGGCAGAGCTTGCGAGCAAGCACCACCAATGCCTGG
>NZ_JABAEE010000144.1:0-7370 GCF_023701885.1 Pseudomonas sp. CG7
GATATTGCTCGCGATAGCGGTGGGTCAGGCTGCATTGAGGTTGAATGTGCCGCCGTCATCGCGAGCAAGCTCGGCTCCCACACTGGATCCGTGGCGTTCCTTGATCCTGCGTCCACCGCCAATCCCCCTGTGGGCGCGAGCTTGCTCGCGAAGGCGGTGGGGCAGCCGACGAAAATGTTGCCTGGCGCTACGTCTTCGCGAGCAAGCCCGCTCCCACAACGACTCCAAACCGATCACAAATCCACACACCAGACAAAATCCCGTTAGTCGCCACCCCCTGCCATGCATTAAAGTAACGCCCCCAGCCCCGGCGTTATCCGAACGCCTGGGGCCACCCTTTCCAGGAACAGTCACCGATGGAACATCGTGAAGCGCTGCTGGCGCTGCGAACCTTTCTTTCAACGCAGATCCTCGGCCAGGAAAAACTCATCGAGCGCCTGCTCATCGCCCTGCTCGCCGACGGCCATATGCTGGTGGAAGGCGCGCCTGGACTGGCCAAGACCAAGGCCATCAAAGAGCTGGCCGAGGGCATCGAAGCGCAGTTCCATCGTATCCAGTTCACCCCTGACCTACTGCCCGCCGACATCACCGGCACCGAAATCTACCGGCCGGAAACCGGCAGTTTCGTGTTCCAGCAAGGGCCGATCTTCCATAACCTGGTACTGGCGGATGAAATCAACCGCGCCCCGGCCAAGGTCCAGTCGGCCCTGCTCGAAGCCATGGCCGAGCGTCAGGTCAGTGTCGGGCGCAGCACCTATGAGCTGTCGCCACTGTTCCTGGTGATGGCCACGCAGAACCCGATCGAGCAGGAAGGCACCTACCCGTTGCCCGAGGCCCAGCTCGACCGGTTCCTGATGCACGTCAAGATCGGCTTTCCCGATGCCGCCGTGGAACGCCGCATTCTCCAGCAGGCCCGGGGTGAAGCGTTGAATGGCGAGACCAAGCCCGAACGTCGCGTGAGCCAGCAGGCGATCTTCTCCGCGCGCAAGGAAATCCTCGGCTTGTACATGGCCGACGCCGTGGAGGAATACCTGGTGCAACTGATCATGGCCACCCGCAACCCCGCGAAGTTCGACCCGGAAATGGCCGAGTGGATCGCCTACGGCGCCAGCCCGCGGGGTTCCATCGCCCTTGACCGCTGCGCCCGTGCCCATGCCTGGCTGGCCGGACGCGACTTTGTCAGCCCGGAAGATATCCAGGCCGTGCTGTTCGACGTGCTGCGCCATCGCATCATCCTGTCGTTCGAAGCCGAGGCCGCCGGCATTGACCAGGATCGGGTCGTGCAGCGGATTCTCGACGTCGTCGCTGTCGCTTGAGCATGCGTCATGAATAACCCCCTGGCGCCCGCACCGGGCATCCGCGTCAGCCTTTCGGAGCTGATCGAGATGCGCCATCGCGTGCGCGAGGTGCAATTGTTTTCCACACCGGGCCAACGCAGCCCGCTGATCGGCCTGCATCACTCCAAGCTGCGTGGGCGCGGGGTGGATTTCGACCAGGTGCGGGTCTACCAGGCCGGCGACGACGTACGCACCATTGACTGGCGCGTCACCGCCCGGACCCAGGAACCCCACACCAAGCTATTCCACGAAGAACGCGAGCGGCCGATCTTCATCATGATCGAGCAAAGCCACCGACTGTTCTTCGGCTCGGGGCTGATGTTCAAGTCGGTGCTCGCCGCCCAGGCCGCCAGCCTGATCGGCTGGGCCGCGCTGGGGCACAACGACCGGGTCGGCGGCCTGGTGTTCGGCAACAACACCCATTACGAGGTCAAGCCGCGGCGCAGCAAACAGAGCCTTCTGCAATTGCTCAACCGGCTGGTGCGGGTCAACCAATCGCTGCACACCGAGGGCGAGCCGGACCGCGACTCGTTCGGCATCGCCCTGCGTCGAGCCCGGGAAGTGCTGCGGCCCGGCAGCCTGGTGATCGTGATTTGCGACGAGCGTGCCTTGTCCGACCGCGCCGAGCAGCAATTGAGCCTGCTGTCGCGCCATTGCGACCTGTTGCTGCTGCCGCTGTCGGACCCACTGGACCACGCCTTGCCCGCCGCCGGCTTGCTGCGCTTCGCCCACCGCGGTGCCCAACTGGAACTCGACACCCTGACTGGCGAGCTGCGCCAGGCCTATCGCGCCCAGGCCGACGCTCGCCAGGAACGTTGGGAGCTGCTGGCGCAGAAGCTGCGAATCCTGATGATGCCCCTGAGCACCCAGGGCGACATGGTCGAGCAACTGCGCGAATACCTGAACCCCAAGCGGGCCGGGAAAAGCCGATGAGCAGTCTCGATCAACTGCAACCGTTGATGGCGCCACCGCCCATCGGCTTCTGGCCACCCGCGCCGGGCTGGTGGTTGCTGCTGGTGCTGTTGTTGCTGCTGGGCCTGGGGCTGTGGCATTTGCGCCGCTTCATTCCCGCCAAGCGCACCACGGACCGCACTGAGCAACCCCTGGACCCGGTGCGCGTGGCCGCCCTGGCCGAACTCGCCCGGCTGCCCAAACCCTACGACGGCGCGCCGGCCGGTGCCTGGCTACAGCAACTCAACGGGTTGCTCAAGCGTCTGTGTCGCAACCATTACCCCTACAGCCAGAGCCACACCCTCAACGGGCGCAAATGGCTGGCCTTCCTCGACAACCGTTGCCCGGCCGCCGGCCTGACACGCTGGATGGTACTGGTGGAAGGCGCCTACAAGCCCGAATGCAAGCTCGACGACAAAGCCATCGCCGGTCTGACCCAGGCGGTGGAAATCTGGATTCGCAAACATGTTTGAATTTGCCTGGCCATGGGTGTTCGCCCTGTTGCCGTTGCCCTGGCTGATGCGCCTGGTGTTGCCGGCGGCCGACAGCGGCGAGCCGGCGCTCAAGGTCAGTTTCCTCGGCGACCTGGAAGGCCTGGTGGGCCGTCGGGCCCGGGCCAATCTGCCGACCTGGCGACAACAGGCACCTTTTATCCTGCTCTGGCTGCTGTTGCTGATCGCCGCCGCCCGGCCGCAGTGGTTGGGGGAACCGTTGCCCATTGCCGCCAGCGGTCGCGACCTGCTGGTGGCGGTGGACGTCTCGGGCTCCATGGACTTTCCCGACATGCAGTGGAAGGACGAAGAAGTCAGCCGCCTCACGCTGGTCCAGCACATGCTCGGGGATTTTCTCGAAGGCCGCGAGGGTGATCGGGTCGGCCTGATCCTGTTTGGCAGCCAGGCCTACTTGCAGGCGCCGCTGACCTTCGACCGTCGCACCGTGCGGCGTTGGCTCGACGAGGCGCGCATCGGCATCGCCGGCAAGAATACCGCCATTGGCGACGCCATCGGCCTGGCCCTCAAGCGCCTGCGCCAGCGCCCGGCCCACAGTCGCGTGTTGATCCTGGTCACCGACGGGGCCAACAACGGCGGCGAAATCGATCCATTGCCTGCGGCGCAGCTGGCCGCCGACGAAGGCGTGAAAATCTACCCGATCGGCATCGGTGCCGACCCGGAACAAAGCGGTACGGCGGGCTTCCTCGGCGTCAACCCGAGCCTGGAGCTCGACGAGCCGACCCTCAAGGACATTGCCCAGGTCACGGGCGGTCGTTATTTCCGCGCCCAGGATGGTGAGCATCTGCTGGCGATCAAGACCACCCTCGACCAGCTCGAACCGGTGACCCAGCAACCGCCCCAAGCGCGCCCTGCCCTGGCGCTGTATCACTGGCCCCTGACCGTTGCGCTGTTGCTGAGCGTGCTGCTGGCGGCCCGGACGCGCTGGCCGGACAATCCACTGCAGCGCCTGCTTAACCAGGCGCTGTTCAAACCGGCCCAACACACCGAGTGGCGCCAACGGCTCAAGCGGCTGCGCTTGCGGAGGCGTCGATGATCGCCCTCTGGCCACACTGGCTGCGCCCCTGGTTCGTGTTGCTGCTGCCGTTGCTGGGCTGGTTGCTCTGGCAACTGTGGCATCGGCAGAAGCGAGTGGGCCGCTGGCAGATGATCTTGCCGCCGGCCTTCCACGCCGTGCTGCTCAGCGGCGGCAGTGGCCGGGAAAGCCGGCTGCCATGGATTGCCCTGGGCCTGGGTTGGGCGTTGATCGTGCTGGCGTTGCTGGGGCCGAGCTGGGCGCGGGTCGAGCAGACCAGCCAGAAACCCGCCGATCCGCTGGTGGTGATACTGGAGCTGACCCCGGAAATGCTCGCCACCGACGTCCCGCCGACGCGCCTGGAACAGGCCCGGCGCAAGTTGCTGGACCTGCTGCAGAACCGCAGCGATGCCCAGACCGCGATCATTGTCTATGCCGGCAGCGCCCACACGCTGGTGCCGCTGTCCGACGACCTGGCCACCAGCGCCAACCTGCTCGAAGCCGTCGCACCGTCGATCATGCCCCAAGGCGGTCATCGCGCCGACCTGGCGGTCCATAAGGCCATGGCCCTGTTGGACCAGGGTGAACTTGGCCACGGTCGGATCCTGCTGATCGGCTCTTCGTTGAACGAACAGGAGCGTGAAGGCATCCGCCAAGTCCTGGACGGCTCCGCCACGCAATGGCTGATGCTGGGCATCGGCACCCGGGAAGGCGCACCGGTGGCCCAGGAAGATGGCAGTTACCTCAAGGATGCCCAGGGTTCGATCCTGGTGCCGCGCCTGGACAGCCCGGGCCTCAAGGCCTTCGCCAACGAACTGGATGGCCGCTACCGACCGGCGCGGCTGGATGACAGCGACCTGCGCGGCCTGGGCCTGCTGGACGGTCCTCGCCATCTGCGCAGTGACGGCCAGACGTTGCGCCTGGACACCTGGGCCGACCAGGGTTACTGGCTGCTCCTGCCATTGTTGCTGCTGGCCGCCTGCGCCGGACGTCGAGGCTGGCTGTTCTGCCTGCCGCTGCTATTCGTGTTGCCGCAAACCGGCCACGCCTTCGAATTCCAGGACCTATGGCTGCGCGCCGATCAACAGGGCCAGCACTTGCTCAAGCAAAAGCGCCCCGCCGAAGCCGCCGCCCGCTTCGAGGACAGCCAATGGCAAGGCGTCGCCCTGTACGAAGCCGGTCAATACAGCGAAGCCGCCCGGCGCTTCGCCGAAGGCAACGACGCCCGTGCCCACTACAATCGTGGCAACGCCCTGGCCAAGAGCGGTGAGCTGGAGGCCGCACTGGATGCCTACGAACAAGCCCTGGAATTGCAACCCGACCTGCGCCCGGCCCAGACCAACAAGGCGCTGGTGCAGAGCCTGTTGAAGGAGCAGGCACCACCGGCGCCAGAGCCCACGCCCGCGGAAAACGCGGAACCAGCCCCCTCCGAGCAAGCGCCGGATAGCACTTCGACGAGCCAGTCTTCCGAACCGGGACAGCCATCCACCGAGACCACCGCGACGCCGGACGAATCCCAGCCTCCACGGGCCGCACAGCCGCCCACCGCCCAGGATGTGCCGGGTAGCGAGCTGCCTGATGAACAGACCACCACGCCGCCGCTGCGTCCCGCCGGCGGCCAGCGCAATGAAGAAGAACAACGCCAGGCCATGGAACAATGGTTGCGCCAGATCCCGGATAACCCCGGCGAGCTGCTCAGGCGTAAATTCTGGTATGAACAGCAAAGCCATCAGGCCCAGGGAAAAACCCCATGACCCGCTTCACCGCCTACCTCCTCGCCTTGCTGCTCTGGGCCTCTGGAACCCAGGCTGCACAGCTGACGGCCAGTGTGGACCGCAGCCGCCTGAACTCCGGGGAAACGGTGGAACTGACCCTGGAATCCAATGACGCCACGTTGTTCGGCAAACCCGACCTGAGCCCGCTCCAGGCCTTGTTCGATGTGCGCGGCACCCGCCAGGTCAATCAGTTGACGACCCTCGCCGGCGAGAACCGCGCCACCACTCGCTGGCTCATCCCCCTGCTGCCACGTCGAAGCGGCACCGTGGTCATTCCGCCGCTGCAACTGGGCGAAGTGAGCAGCCAGCCGATCACCCTGCAAGTCATCGAAAGCGAAACCCGCAACGCCTCGGGAACCCTGGCGCCAGTGTTCATCGAAGCCAGCCTCGACCAGCACGACGTGTATGTGCAGGCCCAGGCGATCCTGACCCTGCGCATCTATCATTCGGTGTCGCTGTACGACGACAGCAGCCTGACGCCATTGCACATCCCCGATGCGCGCACCGAACAACTGGGCGAATCGCGCACCTATGAAAAAGTCATCAACGATGTGCGCCATGGCGTCATCGAACTGCGCTATGGCATCTACCCGCAGCGCAGCGGCGAGCTGACGATTCCGGCCCAGACCTTCAGTGCCACCCTGGTCGAACCGGTGGCCCAGGACGCCGCCCCTTCAGGCCCCAAGCCCGGCCAATTGATGCGGGTCAGCTCCGAGCAACTGCTGCTGAGCGTCAAACCCAAGCCGGCCAGCTACCCGGCCGACGTGCCCTGGCTGCCGGCACGCAGCCTGTCGTTGAGTGAAAGCTGGAGCCCGGAGCCGACCCACAGCCAGGTCGGCGATTCCCTGACCCGCAGCCTGACCCTGGAAGCCGAAGGCCTGGCCAGCGCCCAGTTGCCACCGTTGCCGGCCACCGAGATCAATGGCCTGCGGCGTTATCCGGACCAACCGGTACTGAGCAGCCGCAGCAGTGAACGCGGGCTGGTGGGCAGCCGCGAGGACCGCGAGGCGCTGGTGCCCAACCGCAGCGGCACCATCGAGCTGCCACCGGTGGAAGTGGTCTGGTGGAACACCCTGGAAGATCACCTGGACCGCACCAGCCTCCCGGCGCGGACCCTGCAAGTGGCGAACAATCCGAGCCTGATGGTGGATACACCGGCCAGCACGACGCAGATCGTGACCACGGTGGACAGCGAGACCCTGTGGTATTGGCAACTGAGCAGCCTGATCCTGGCCTGCACGACACTGCTCGGCTTCGGCTTGTGGTGGCGCGCCCGTTGGCAGCCGGCGATCCTGCGCTCGACCCAGGCCGGACCGAGCCCACGCACCCTGCTGGACGACCTCAAGCGTACCTGCCTGGCCAACGACCCCCACGCCACCCGCCAAGCCCTGGACGCCTGGGCCCGCCAGCAACCGGAAACCCTGGCCGACATGGCCGCGCGTTTCGTGCCGCTGTCCGACGCCCTGGATGGCCTCAACGGCGCGCTCTACAGCGAAACCGGCCAGCATTGGCAAGGCGAAGACTTGTGGCGGGCCATTCGTACCATCCCGCCCACCGAAGGGGCGCTGGATTCGGCGGGTGATTCCGGATTGCCGCCGCTTTACCCTAAATAACCCAAACTTCTGTTTTGCAGCCTTCACAGCTTTTTCAGCTTTTTCAGCTTTTTCAGCTTTTTCAGCTTTTTCAGCTTTTTCAGCTTTTTCAGCTTTTGTGGCTTTTGTGGCTTTTGTGGCTGTTGTGGCTTTTGTGGGTTTTGTGGCTTTTGTGGCTTGGGCGCTTGCAG
>NZ_JABAEE010000145.1:0-7169 GCF_023701885.1 Pseudomonas sp. CG7
CGCTCTGCTGAAAGGGCAAAGCGAATACCAACCAAAAGCGGCTTGAGGGCTTCCCCTCAACCATAGAATCTCCCACAGTTGATCGCATTCCTTCCAAAAGCACTCGGTCGAATGTGGGAGCGAGCCTGCTCGCGAAGAACGATAACGCGGTCCAACGGGCTACACCCCGGCAGCCTTCAACCGCTCGGCATGCTCGCCAAACAACCGGATCGGCTCGGCCCCCTTGCCCACCAGCCCCAGCGACTGGTTGACGATGTCGAAGTGGTCCAGCGGATAGTCGTCGCCGATGACCGTGCCCAGGTGGGAGCTGCAGCGTCCGACCAAGCCGTCGCATTGCCCCGCTTCCCGGACAAAGGTGCGGGCAAATAAACGGCACGTGCGGTTGGTGCCGTCGAACAGGTTGCGCCCTTTATCGGTGATGCCCGGCTGCAAGGTGCCGGACCATGAGTAATAGCGCACGCCATTGACCTCTTCCGGCCCCTGCCCACCCCAAGTGAGCGGCAGCCCCTGTGGAAAACGTTGGATGAACAGCGCCACGCCAGCAGTGGTCAGGGAGACGTGGGACGCGTGGAGGTCCACCGGCAGCTTCGGCCCGCGATAGCCGGTGTCCAGCAGGCTCATCAGGGCGTTGATCAGGCGTAGCACGGCACTGAGCACGCGCCCCTTGGCGCTGTCGGCCGGGTAGTGGCGTTGCAGGTAATCAGCCAGTTCGGAGCCGTGGTTGGGGCCGGCCACCGACGTGACCGAGGCCACCAGGTCCGGGCGCTTGGCGGCGGCGTAACGGGCGGTGAGGCTGCCCTGGCTGTGGCCGATCAGGGTGACCTTCTGCGCACCGGTTTGCCGCAGGATGTCGTCGATCACCGCCAGCAACTGCTCGCCGCGCACCTCGGACGAATGCAGCGGCGATACCTTCACCGCCACCACCACGGCCCCACCGCGACGCAACGCCGAGACGATGCCATACCAGTACGGATACAGCACCAGGCGGATGAACCCGAGCATGCCCGGGACCAGCACCAGCGGGTAACGAGTGGCGCAGCGTTGCGACATGGCGACATCCTTGTGATCAAGAGGTGATCAGCATCAGTACCGATGATGACCAGTCTATGACACCCGGAAGAATCCGTGGCGAGGGCGCTTGCTCCCGTCAGGCTGCACAGCAGCCCCTTTTAGAAGGACCGCGCCAAGGCCAGCAAACGCTCCTCGGCCTCGGCACAGGACAACGCAAAACTGCGCTCGGCCGACTCTTCACCTTCGGCGGCCACCACCGTCACATCGGTGATGCCGATGAACCCCAGCACCGTGCGCAACAGCGTGTCGGCGTGGTTCATGCTCTCCAGTTGGCCGCCGGGGCCAAAACCGAAATCACCGCGACTGGTCACGATCAGCGCCTTCTTGCCCAGCACCAGCGGCTCGTAGTGCGACACGCCGTTATCCAGGCTGTGATTGAACGTCAGACCGATGCGCACGACCTGGTCGATCCAGGCCTTCACGCCGCTGGGCACGCTGAAGTTGTGCATGGGCGCGGCGATCACCAGGCGGTCATGGGCTTGCAGCTCCTCGACCAAGGCATCGCTCAGGGCCAGGTCCGCCTGCATGATCAACGGTCGATTCTGGGGCTCGGGGTAGAACGCCGCCGCGATAAAGGCTTCGTTGACCGGCGGTATCACCGTCCGTCCGACCTCGCGGTGGGTCACTTGGGATGGCGGGTTCGCGGCCTGCCACGCCGAAACAAACGCCTCGGCCAGGCGGCGGGAATGAGCACGCTCGCCACGGGGACTGCCATGCACCACAAGAATCTTGCTCATCTGAATCTCCTTTTATGCGGCTACAATCAACACTGCTTGTGCGGCGCAGATTGAAGCCCGATGCTGCCAGCAGACAAATGAGCGTTAGTTCATCTGGATGAGTTAATTTCATCCGTAGCGTTTTTCAGGAGAATCCGGATGTTCGCCAACCTGCCGCTCAACGCCCTGCGCGCCTTCGAATCCGCGGCGCGGTTGCTCAGTTTCAAGGCGGCCGCGGCAGAGTTGTCGGTGACGCCTACGGCGATCTCCCACCAGATTCGAGCGCTGGAGAGTTGGCTGGGGCTGGTCCTGTACGAACGCCTGCCCCGCCAGGTCCGCCTCACCGACGGCGGGCAACGCTTGTTCCACAGCTTGCACGGGGCCTTGCTGGAGGTAGCGCAGAGCGTCGATACCTTGCGCCCGCAACGCAGCACCACCCACCTGCCCCTGTCCACCACCGCCGCGTTTGCCGCCCTGTGGCTGGTGCCTCGCCTGGGGCGCTTTTATGCGCGCCACCCGAACATCAACGTGCGCCTGGACACCCATTGCGAGGTGATCGACCTGCACCAGGACGCCAGCGTCGACCTGGTGGTGCGCTACAGCCTCGACGCCTACCCGAACCTGTACGGCATGTGCCTGTTCGATGAAAGCTTCGGGGTCTATGGCTCGCCTGAACAGGTGGCCCTGGCGGCCCGGCAGCCGCCGACGCTGCTCAGCGTGCGCTGGCACAACTCCAAGCTGTACGCCCATGGTTGGGATGCCTGGTGCGCCCAGGCCGGGGAAACCTGGCTCACCCGTCAGCCGTGCATCCGCGAGTACGACGAGGAGCATTACGCCTTGCAAGCCGCGATCGCCGGGCAGGGCCTGGTGCTGGCGAGCAATATCCTCGCGTCGCAAAGCATCGCCAGCGGCTTGCTGGTGGGCTATCGCCCGGACGTCCAGGCCAGCGGCGCCGGCTATAGCGCCCTGTGCGTCCCGGGCCGCGAACGCCATCCGCCGGTGCGGGCGTTCTTCCAGTGGTTGGGGGAGGAGGCGCGACTGTCCGGTTATGCGCTGAAAAATTCAGTAAAACTTTTTCAAGACCGCGTCACTCACATTTAGAGTGATCGCGCCAGCAGAGCGTGACGCCTCAACCGGATCAGCCTCCAGGAGAACGAGATGAGCGACATGCACTTATCCGATGTAACCACCCTGCGCGAACGGGCACGGCAAAACGTGCAGAACGGCGCCGTGACCGAAGGCTACGGCGCCGATCGCCAGGAGGTCATCCGCCTGCTCAACGAAGCGCTGGCCACCGAACTGGTTTGCGTGTTGCGCTACAAGCGCCACTACTTCATGGCCACCGGTCTCAAGGCCAGTGTGGCGGCCAGTGAGTTCCTCGAGCATGCGAACCAGGAAGCCGAACACGCCGACACACTCGCCGAGCGCATCGTGCAGTTGGGCGGCGAGCCGGAGTTCAACCCCGACCTGTTGACCCGCAACTCCCACGCCCAATACATAGCGGGCAACACCCTCAAGGAAATGGTGTACGAGGACTTGGTGGCCGAACGGATCGCCATCGACAGCTACCGGGAAATCATCCAATACATTGGCGAAAAAGACCCGACCACCCGGCGCATCTTCGAAGACATCCTGGCCCAGGAAGAAGAGCATGCCGATGACATGGCCGATATCCTGGCTGATCTCTGATACCGCCATCGCGAGCAGGCTCGCTCCCACAGGGGACCGCATTCTTCCTGAAGAAACTCGGTCGAATGTGGGAGCGAGCCTGCTCGCGATGGGGCCGGCAGTATCACTGCAAGGCTCGGCTACCGGGTAGGCTTGACCGTCACCGGCGCCTTGCCCGCCTTCATCTGTTCCAACAGCGGCGCGCACTGGTTCGGCTCTCCGCCGCTGGGCGCCACCAGCGCCAGCAACCCCGCCGCCGGCGCGGCGATCACGCCCAACGCCACCATCCCGGCACCGCGCAGCATCAGGGGTACGGCCTTGACCCCGGCGGCGGGCTTGGCGAACGTGCCCCGCACATACAAGGGTGAACGCAGGGAAATCAGGCGCCAACCCTTGGACTCGGGGGTGATGGTCAGGTCCAATTGTTCACTCGCCATGTTCGCCGGGCCGTCGATGTAGATGATCGCGATCTCGGTGTCGAACACGAACAGGCGTGTGGTCGCCAGCCCCGTCTTGATGTCGAAGTCGGCTGCCGCGCAGTTGATCTTCACTTCCTTGTCGCCAAAGATTTTCCCTACCACGTAGTTACCAACGTTCAGCCCCGCCAGCTCCATCAATTCCCGACTGATGGCGCCATCGTTGATGAGCATTTTCAGCGTACCGTTGGAGGTGCCCAGCAACGCCGCCACCGAATTGCCGCGCCCGGCGATGTCGGCATCGCCATTCAATTCGCCGAAGCTGGTTTTCATCGGCTCGAAACCCGGGAACAGCTGCTTGAGCTTGAACCCCCGTGCCGTCAGCTTCGCCTGGCCTTCCAGCGGCCGGGTGCGCCCGTTGAGGCGGATCTGCGCATCGAGGCGGCCACCGGCCACACCGAAACGCAGGGGCTCAAGACTCAACTGCCCGTCGTTGAGCACCAGATGGGTGTACAGGTCGGTGAACGGCTGCTGCTCGCTATGGACAATGCGTTTGCCGGTGAACTCCACATCGGCGTCCATCACGCGCCAACGCTCGGTGCGAAACTCTTCTACGGGCAAGACCTTGCAGGTCGGCTGTTTGCTGGCGCCGCCGCGAGCCTTTTGCTCGGTGTTGGAGTCAGCACCAATCAACGGCGCCAAGTCGCTGAACAGCAGTTGATTGGAGACCAGCGCGCCACTGAGTTTCGGCCGCGGCTGGCTGGCGACGTAAGCCAGGTCGCCATGGATATCGCTGTCGCCGATCTTGCCGTTGAACCCCTCATAGCGAAACAGCGCCCCACCCGGCTCATGCAGTTTGGCGATCAAGCGGCCATCGGTGGCGTAAGGCGGTGAGTCCGGCAGGGTCACGCCGGTCAGTGGGTAGAGATTGGCGAGGCTGTTGCCGGCCAGTTTCAGGCGCAAATCCAGCGCCCCGAGGTTCAGCGGGTCGATGAGGGTGCCGGCCAGTTCGACACGTGTGTCACCGACCTTCGCCTGGGCCTGGAGTGGAAAAGGTCGTGACGCATCCTTCAGTGCCAGCAAACCACCGACCTTGCCGGAGCCGGTCAGGTTTTGCCCGTGATACTGCCCGTTGACCTTGAAGGCGAACGCGTAGTCCTGTGGCGTCGCGCCTTGGTCCTGGGCTTTTTTCGCGGCTTTGTCACCGACGATATCGCTGAACGGAATGGGTTTGCCCAACGGGTCGATCAACAGGTCGAGACGGGGCTTGAGTGTCTGGTCGTCAAGGGTGACGTGCCCCTTGTCGAAACCAATGGCACCAATGTCCACCACCCAGCTGGACGGCTCGGCGTCCGGGTCTTTCGGATCGAATTGGAAGGTCCAGTTGGCGCGACCGTCCGCCAGGCGTTGAAGGTTGGCGTTGGGCTCCACCAGGTCGATGCGTGGAATCGCCACTCGCCGGGCCAGCAAGGCCAGGGGCGAAACGCGTAGCTCGACACGCTTGAGCGTGACCATTTGCGGCGTTTTCGACCAATCCGGGTTACCCAGGCTCAAGTCTTCGGCCACCACATGGGGCCACGGCAACCAGGCGCGCCAGCCACCTTCTTCCGGCTCACGCTGCCAGATCACCGCCAGGTTGCCGTTGATGGCGAAGGGACGATGCAATTCCTCGGAAACCTTGGCGTTGAGCGAGGGCTTGATGCGGTTCCAGTTGAAGAAAGCGATGACCAGTACCAACACCGCCAGCAAGACAACAAGGCTGGCAAAGCTCCAGGCGAGAATTTTCGAGGTGCGCGTCATGCACAAGGCTCCTGATGACAAGTCAGCATCCGCAACCGCGGCGCTGTTTTAAATACGAACCTGCACCGGTTCGTCATGAAGGGTTGGACTGGCGAAACGGCCAACAGGTGCCGATGAACGGCACAAAAAGATGCCAGGATTCTGACTGATCGGCCAACAAACTGTTACCGCCCCCGCACATTTGCGAGGCAGCGATGGGTACAAAATACCCACCACGGTGCAAAACAGCACCTCGGAAACGCCCGTTCTAGAGCCTTCGCTGCGAACAATCAATTCCGTTGATTATTACCATTGCGTTTATGAACTTTTATATCGACTTATCGAGAGTAGCATTGCCCTCGTACCCACTTTATCGCCCTCCCAAGGAGCAACGATCATGAAACGCCAATTACCGATGAGCCTGTCCCTTTCACTGCTGGCCTCTACTGCCTTCGCACTGCCAGCTTCCGAACAAGCCACGCCACAGGTCAAGGACAGCCACTCTGTCTACAGCCAGACGGTTGCCGAAGGTGGACGTGATCGCCTGGAAGAAAAAGGCCTGGCCGAAGACGGTTATGACCGTACCAAGCAGAGCGATACCGTGGCAGCTGACGGTTCCGACCGCACCCCAGGCCAAACCCTGGCAGCCGATGGTTCCGACCGCACTCCAGGCCAAACCTTGGCAGCCGATGGTTCCGACCGCACTCCAGGCCAAACCCTCGCCGAAGGCGGTGGTGATCGTGTGATCGAACGCAACAGCACCGTGAGCTGAGCCCATGGTGGCCCAGAAAAAAGCCCGATTCCTGCAATCGGGCTTTTGACTTTTCAAGCCCTTCGTTTTCCCCGCCCGATCCCCCTCTACCGTTCGACGTCGGCAAAGCCGATTTGCTAGAGTGCACCGCTCCCGTGAATCAGAAGCCAGCCTTGCGATGCTGCCCCGCGCCGAACAGAAACAACAGACACGTATTGCCCTGATGGACGCAGCCCGTCATTTGATGGAGTGCGGCCGGGGATTCGGTAGCCTGAGCCTGCGGGAAGTCGCCAGGACGGCGGGCATCGTGCCCACCGGGTTCTACCGGCACTTCGAGGACATGGACCAACTGGGCCTGGCACTGGTCAGCGAAGTCGGCCAGACCTTCCGCGAAACCATCCGCCTGGTCCGCCACAACGAATTCGTCATGGGTGGCATCATCGATGCGTCGGTACGGATCTTTCTCGATGTGGTTCAAGTCAACCGATCCCAATTCCTGTTCCTGGCCCGCGAGCAATACGGCGGCTCCCTGCCGGTGCGCCAGGCCATTGCTCAATTGCGCGAAGACATCAGCTCGGACCTGGCCGCCGACCTGGCGTTGATGCCCAAGCTGCAGCACCTGGACCTGGCCGCCCTGGGCGTGATGGCCGATCTTATCGTCAAGAGCGTATTCGCCACCCTGCCGGACATCATCGACCCGCCCCCCCCCGCCCCCCCCCAACCCCACACGCCCCCCGCGCAGCTGTCCCCGCAACGGCGCGTCCTCTT
>NZ_JABAEE010000146.1:0-6934 GCF_023701885.1 Pseudomonas sp. CG7
TACTTCTTGGTCATGGAATATTCCTCAATAGGTGTAGTTTCACCTATTGAGGTGTCCGGGACTATTAGACCAGCTCAGATTTGTGCCCACCGAAGATCCAATGTGGGAGCGAGCCTGCTCACGAAGAGGCCGGCACATTCAATATCGATGCAAGCTGACCCGCCGCTATCGTGAGCAAGCTCGCTCCCACAGGGGGATTCGGGGTAGGCATAGGATTTGTGCCCACCGCAGATCCAATGTGGGAGCGAGCTTGCTCGCGAAGAGGCCGGCACATTCAATATCGATGCAAGCTGACCCGCCGCTATCGCGAGCAAGCTCGCTCCCACAGGGGGTTTCGGGGTGGCGCGTGAACTTTGGGCATGAAAAAAGCACCCCGAAGGGTGCTTCTTGTACATCTTCCAATTACTGGGCCGGTTCGTTCTGACCCAGGATCAGTTGGCCTTCCTTGCTCACCGGGATCTGGTTGCCCGGGTCGCGATCCATGCGGACCTTGCCTTCTTTGCCGTCGAGCATGTAGCGAACGTCGTAGCCCACAACCTTGTCGCTGATGTCATTGACCGTGTTGCAGCGAGTCTGGGTGGTGGTGTAGGTGTCGCGTTCCTGCATGCCTTCCTGGATCTTGTTACCGGCATAACCACCACCGGCCGCACCCGCCACGGTGGCGATCTTCTTGCCGGTGCCACCGCCGATCTGGTTGCCCAACAGGCCACCGGCCACAGCGCCGAGCACGGTGCCGGCGATCTGGTGCTGGTCCTGGACGGGCTTCTGCCGAGTCACGGTGACGTCCTTGCACACTTCACGCGGGGTCTTGATCTGGGTCTTGACCGGCTCCACGGCCAATACTTGCGCATACTCAGGGCCACTTTTTACCAAGCTGTAGGTGGCGACCGCACCACCGGCTGTTACACCGACAGCACCCAATACCGCACCAACCAGCATCGATTTGTTCACTTGAACCTCCTGACCATCACAAGCGGAATAATCCGCGCTTCTCCCAGCCTTGGAGCATAAAAAAAGGCGCGAGTTCAACTCGCGCCTTTTCAGCGGTGACGGACGGAAAACCGAACCTTACGGACGGTCGTCCACCTCGGTGTCAGTGGCCGCAGGAGGAATCAGATCCTCGGAGCTCAGGTTCAGCCAGATCAACACCACGTTGGCGATGTAGATCGACGAGTAAGTACCCGCCATCACACCGATGAACAACGCGATGGAGAAACCGAACAGGTTGTCGCCACCAAACACCAGCAGCGCGACAATCGCCAGCAAGGTGGAGATCGACGTCGCCATGGTCCGCAGCAGGGTCTGGGTGGTCGAGATGTTGATGTTCTCGATCAAGGACGCCTTGCGCAGCACGCGGAAGTTTTCACGCACCCGGTCGAACACCACGATGGTGTCGTTGAGCGAGTAACCGATGATCGCCAGCACCGCCGCCAACACCGTCAAATCGAAGGTGATCTGGAAGAACGACAGGATGCCCACAGTCACGATCACGTCGTGGATCAGCGAGATAATGGCGCCCACCGCGAACTTCCACTGGAAGCGGAAAGCCAGGTAGAGCATCACGCCGCCCAGGGCCAACAGCATGCCGAGGCCACCCTGGTCGCGCAGCTCTTCACCCACTTGCGGGCCGACGAACTCCACGCGCTTGACCTGGGCCGGGTTGTCGCCGCCAGCCTTCTGCAAGGCCTCGGCTACCTGGTGACCCAACTGCGGGTCTTCGCCTGGCATGCGCACCAGCAGGTCAGTCGTGGCGCCAAAGCTCTGCACGATGGCATCGCTGTAGCCCGACGACGCCAGTTGCTCACGCACCTTGGTGACGTCGGCCGGACGCTCGTAGGTCAGCTCGATGAGCGTACCGCCGGTGAAGTCCAGGCCGTAGTTCAGACCCTTGGTGGCCCAGCTGAACAACGCCAGGACGGTAAGGAACAATGTGACGCCGAACGCAATGTTGCGAACGCCCATGAAGTTGATTGTACGTAACATGGCAGCCCCTTAAATCCACAACTTCTTGACGTCACGACCACCATAAATCAGGTTGACCATTGCACGGGTCACCATGATGGCTGTGAACATCGAGGTAAAGATCCCGAGGGACATGGTCACTGCGAAGCCCTTGACCGGGCCGGTGCCCATGGCAAAGAGAATCCCGCCGACCAGCAACGTGGTCAGGTTGGAGTCGACAATCGCAGTGAATGCGCGGCCGAAGCCTTCGTTGATTGCCCGCTGGATCGACATGCCCGCGGCGATCTCTTCACGTATCCGCGAGAAGATCAGCACGTTGGCGTCCACCGCCATGCCCATGGTCAAGACGATACCGGCGATACCCGGCAGGGTCAGCGTGGCGCCCAGCAAGGACATCAGGGCCAGCAGCAGCACCATGTTCACCGCCAGCGCAACCGTGGCGATGATGCCGAAGAAGCGGTAGATGGCGATGATGAACAGCGACACGAACAGCATGCCCCACAGGGAGGCATCGACGCCCTTGGTGATGTTGTCGGCACCCAGGCTCGGGCCGATGGTGCGTTCTTCAGCGAAGTACATCGGCGCGGCCAGGCCACCGGCACGCAGCAGCAGGGCCAGTTCCGAGGATTCGCCCTGGCCGTTCAGGCCGGTGATGCGGAACTGGCTGCCCAGTGGCGACTGGATGGTCGCCAGGCTGATGATCTTCTTCTCTTCCTTGAAGGTCTGGACCGGCACGTCCCTCTCGACGCCATTGACCACTTGCTTGGTGTAGGTGGTGGTCGGCTTCTGCTCGATGAAGATCACCGCCATGCTGCGACCGACGTTGCTGCGCGTGGCGCGGCTCATCAGTTCGCCGCCGTGACCGTCCAGGCGAATGTTCACCTGTGGACGACCCTGCTCGTCGAAGCCCGCCTGGGCGTCGGTCACCTGGGCACCGGTGATGATCAGGCCACGCTCGATCTGCGCCGCCGGACGACCACCTTCACGGAACTCGAAGCTCTCGGAAGTGGCCTTGGACGCACCCGGCTCAGCAGCCAGGCGGAATTCCAGGTTGGCGGTCTTGCCGAGGATACGCTTGGCTTCGGCGGTGTCCTGCACGCCCGGTAGCTCAACCACGATGCGGTTGGCGCCCTGGCGCTGCACGATCGGCTCGGCCACACCCAGCTCGTTGACGCGGTTACGTACCGTGGTCAAGTTCTGCTTGATGGAGTACTCGCGGATTTCCGCCAGCTTGGCCGGGGTCATCGCCAGACGCAGCACCGGTTGGCCATTGAGATCGGCCGGCACAATGTCGAAATCGTTGAAATTCTTGCGCACCAGCGCACGGGCCTGTTCGCGGGCATCTTCATCGCTGAAGCCCAACTGAATGGCACCTTCGAACTGCGGCAGGCTGCGATAACGCAGGCGCTCTTTACGCAGCAGGCTCTTGACGTCGCCTGCGTAGACTTTCAGGCGTGCGTCGAGGGCTTTTTCCATGTCCACTTCCAGCAGGAAGTGCACACCACCGGACAAGTCCAGGCCCAGCTTCATTGGGTGGGCGCCAAGCTTGCGCAGCCACGGCGGCGTGGTCTGGGCCAGGTTCAGGGCCACAACGTAATCGTCGCCCAACGCCTTGCGCACCACATCCTTGGCTGGCAGTTGGTCTTCAGCCTTGACCAGGCGCAACAGGCCGCCCTTGCCGTTTTCGGCGATGGACGCAGCCTTCACATCGATATTGGACGCCTTGAGCGCAGCGCTCGCACGGTCCAGATCGGCCTGGGTGACCTGCAGCGCAGTGCTTGCGCCACTGACCTGAATGGCCGGGTCATCCGGGTATAGATTGGGAGCGGAATAAATCACACCGACCGCCAGCACCGCCAGGATCAGTAGGTATTTCCACAGAGGGTATTTGTTCAGCATCACGCCGCCCGCTTATGACGCGGGGCGCCTTGCGCGCCCCGTCGATTGAAAAGAAGTGGTTACTTAGATCGCTTTCAGCGTGCCTTTTGGCAGCGTGGCCGCGATGGCGCCCTTCTGGAACTTCATTTCAACAGTGTCGGACACTTCCAGTACCACGAAGTCATCGGCCACTTTAGTGATCTTGCCAGCGATGCCGCCGGTGGTGACCACTTCATCACCTTTTTGCAGGCTGCTGAGCAGGTTCTTCTGCTCTTTGGCGCGCTTGGCCTGTGGACGCCAGATCATCAGGTAGAAGATGACCAGGAAGCCGACCAGGAAAATCCACTCGAAACCACCGCCCATAGGGCCGGCAGCCGGTGCAGCCGCGTCAGCCATGGCGTTAGAGATAAAAAAGCTCATTTAGCACTCCAGTTGCAAGTATTGAATCTAGGGATCGGAAAACTCAGTCCAAAGGCGGAACAGGCAACCCGCGCTTGGCATAGAAGGCCTCGACAAAGGCGGCCAATGTACCCTGTTGGATAGCCTCGCGCAAACCAGCCATAAGCACCTGATAATGGCGCAAATTGTGGATGGTATTGAGCATACTGCCGAGCATTTCGCCGCACTTGTCCAAATGATGCAGATAAGCGCGGGAGAAGTTCTGGCAGGTATAGCAATCGCACGTCGGATCGAGCGGCGAATCATCATGGCGATGGAACGCGTTACGGATCTTCAGCACACCGGTGTCGATGAACAGATGCCCATTGCGGGCATTACGGGTTGGCATCACGCAATCGAACATGTCCACCCCGCGGCGCACACCCTCAACCAGATCTTCCGGTTTGCCAACGCCCATAAGGTAACGAGGTTTGTCAGCGGGCATCTCGCCCGGCAGGTAATCGAGCACCTTGATCATCTCGTGCTTCGGCTCACCCACCGACAGGCCGCCAATGGCCAGGCCATCGAAGCCAATCTTGTCCAGGCCTTCGAGGGAGCGCATGCGCAAGTCGCGGTGCATGCCGCCCTGGACGATGCCGAACAGCGCCGCGGTGTTTTCGCCATGGGCATTCTTCGAACGCTGGGCCCAGCGCAACGAGAGCTCCATGGACACCCGCGCCACGTCTTCATCGGCCGGGTACGGTGTGCATTCGTCGAAGATCATCACGATGTCCGAGCCCAGGTCACGCTGCACCTGCATCGACTCTTCCGGCCCCATGAACACCTTGGAACCGTCCACCGGAGAAGCGAAGGTCACGCCCTCCTCCTTGATCTTGCGCATCGCGCCCAAGCTGAACACCTGGAAGCCGCCGGAGTCGGTCAGGATCGGGCCTTTCCACTGCATGAAATCGTGCAGGTCGCCGTGGGCCTTGATCACTTCCATGCCCGGGCGCAGCCACAGGTGGAAGGTATTGCCGAGGATGATCTCCGCACCCGTGGCGACGATGTCACGCGGCAGCATGCCCTTGACCGTGCCGTAGGTGCCCACCGGCATGAACGCAGGGGTTTCCACGGTTCCGCGGGGGAAGGTCAGGCGTCCGCGACGAGCCTTGCCATCGGTGGCAAGCAACTCGAAGGACATGCGACAGGTGCGACTCATACGGTTTCCTCGGGCCCGCGTGGCGCGGGGTTACGGGTGATGAACATCGCATCACCGTAGCTGAAAAAGCGGTACCCATGCTCGACGGCGGCCTTGTAGGCGGCCATGGCTTCGGGATAACCGGCGAACGCCGAAACCAGCATCAACAGCGTGGATTCAGGCAAATGAAAGTTGGTGACCAGGGCATCGACCACATGAAACGGCCGGCCCGGGTAGATAAAGATATCGGTGTCGCCACTGAACGGCTTGAGCACGCCATCGCGGGCGGCGCTTTCCAAAGACCGCACGCTGGTGGTCCCCACCGCCACCACACGCCCACCGCGGGCGCGACAGGCCGCCACGGCATCAACGACTTCCTGGCTCACTTCCAGCCATTCGTTGTGCATGTGATGGTCTTCGATGCGCTCCACGCGCACCGGCTGGAACGTCCCGGCGCCGACGTGCAGCGTCACGAACGCCGTCTCCACGCCCTTGGCCGCAATCGCCTCCAACAACGGCTGATCAAAATGCAGCCCCGCCGTCGGCGCCGCCACCGCCCCCAGGCGCTCGGCGTACACGGTCTGATAACGCTCGCGGTCCGAACCTTCGTCCGGGCGGTCTATATAAGGAGGCAACGGCATGTGCCCGACACGGTCGAGCAGCGGCAACACCTCTTCGGCGAATTCCAGCTCGAACAACGCATCATGCCGCGCCACCATCACCGCCTCACCGCCGCCGTCGATCAGAATCGACGAACCGGGCTTGGGCGACTTGCTCGACCGCACATGGGCCAGCACCCGATGACTGTCCAGCACCCGCTCCACCAGAATCTCCAGCTTGCCGCCGGAGGCCTTCTGGCCGAACAAACGCGCGGGAATGACGCGGGTATTGTTGAACACCATCAAATCGCCCGGGCGCAAATGCTCGAGCAAATCAGTGAATTGACGGTGAGCCATGGCACCGCTGACCCCGTCCAGGGTCAACAGTCGACTGGCGCGCCGCTCGGCCAGCGGGTGGCGAGCGATCAGCGAATCCGGGAGTTCGAAGGTAAAGTCAGCAACACGCATGATGGGGTTCGTCTAGCAGGGCCGGAAAGTCTAGCGGAAATATTAAAAATTCACCATGAAACGTGATTGACCAACGGTAGGCACCTCTCTATACTTCGCCGCCATTGAGCCCTGATGGCGGAATTGGTAGACGCGGCGGATTCAAAATCCGTTTTCGAAAGGAGTGGGAGTTCGAGTCTCCCTCGGGGCACCATCTTAAAGAAAGACCTTGAAATTCAAGGTCTTTTTTTTCGTCTGCAGGAAAGTGGTTTTGCTGTGATCAACGCAGATCTCACCTGACGGCGCCCCCTTTTGTGGCGAGGGGATTTATCCCCGCTGGGCTGCAAAGCAGCCCCCAAATACCCAACCTATGGTGAGGAATAACCTGTGGCGAGGGAGCTTGCTCCCGCTTGAGCGCGCAGCGCTCACAAAAATGTCACTGCACCCACCGATGCTTCGAGTGGCCCCACCC
>NZ_JABAEE010000147.1:0-6473 GCF_023701885.1 Pseudomonas sp. CG7
ACGGTCTGTACTGCGCGAACAGTCAGAATCGAGCCTTGTCCCTCCTCCTCCCTTCAAGTCCTACCATACAAGCGAGCTTGCTCGCGATGGCAGCCTACTGCCGCCCCGTCATTGAATGTCAGACCCTCATCGCGAGCAAGCTCGCTCCCACAGGGTCTGTGGCATGGCTGGATTCAATTGAGCTGCGATTGGCGTCAAGCCGCGATGATGCGGTTCTTCCCCTTGCGCTTGGCTTCGTACATGGCCGCGTCGGCGCGGGCGAACAGGCTGTCGAGGGACTGGTCCTCGGGAGTAATGGCGGTGAGCCCCTGGCTGACGGTAATGCCGAAGGTCTGCTCGCCGCAGCGGAACATCAGCCGCTGGATTTCCCGTTGCAAGCGCTCGGCTACTTGCAAGGCCATGTCGGGGGGGCAGCCGGGGAACACTGCCGCGAACTCTTCGCCACCAATCCGCCCGAACAGGTCACCGCGCCGCAGCACGGATCGGCCGCTTTCGGCGATCTTCTGCAACACGGTATCGCCTTCCTGATGGCCGTAGGTGTCGTTGATTACCTTGAAGTCATCGATGTCCAGCAACAGGAACGCCATGGGCGTCCCTTGTAGCCGCGCCTGCTCGAATTCACGGTGGGCGCATTCGAAGAAATGCCGGCGATTGCTGCTCTGGGTCAGCACATCGGTGGTCGCCAGTCGCTGCAGTTCACTTTCCAGCAGCTTCTTTTCAGTGATGTCCTCGGCGATGCCGACCACGATCACGGGTTGCCCGGGCTCGGCCTGACGGTTGATGAAGCACTTGTCGCTCAGCCAGCGGACCTGGCCGTCGCCGGCGATGATGCGGTATTCACGGTCTTCGACGGCGCCCTTGACCAGCACCTCGGCCAGGCTGCGTTCGGCGTACTCCAGGTCGTCGGGGTAAATTGCGTCGCGCCATTCGTTGTAGTCCGCCAGGACCAGGCCGGCGGGACGGCCGAAGATGCGCTCATAGGCGGGGCTGACATACAGCACTTGCCGGGTTTCCCAGTTGAACGCCCAAAGCACGGCATTGACGCTGACCAGCAGCGAGCTGAACAGTTGCTCGCGCTCGCTCAGTCGCGCCACTTCACCCTGGGCATGCATCAGCGCCATGAGCGTCTGGGCCGCCTCGGGCCAATGAGGTAGGGAGTAATCCTGCAGGTTCTTGTCGACCATCGGCACAAATCTCAAAGAGCGTGCACTGCTGTGGGTTCGCACGCACTTTTCTCCAAAGCCCGCCTGGATGGCGAAGTGCTCTTTGAGATAGGGGATTTGGGACGAAGTTCCTTTTCAGGCGACGAAGGGCGGGGGATTTAGCGAGTCAGATACCAAGTGTTGAACCTGTGGCGAGGGAGCTTGCTCCCGCTGGGCTGCGGAGCAGCCCCAAGACGGTCAATTCAATTGATCTGAGGCACCGAGCCAGCGGGTTTCAGGGCTGCTGCGCAGCCCAGCGGGAGCAAGCTCCCTCGCCACAAAAAGCCCTTATTCACCTGGCGTTGTCGGGTCAGGCCGTGGCAGGCCGTAGCGAGTAGGTCTTGAGCTGATCGGCAAAGTCGCGCAGGGACTGGATGCCACTGGCCTCGGCTTCGCTGACCCATTCCTTGATGGCGGCGAGCATGTCGTGGCCGTTGCTGCTGGTCTTGACCCAGATCTGCTGCAAGGCCAGGCGTTTCTCGTAGATCACCTTCAGCGCCTGGCTGTGTTCGAGCATGTTCTGGATGCGCACATGGTGACGTTCGTCCAACAGGCTGGTCTCCCGCGACAGCAGGCGTTTGGCCCGGTGGAACTGGTGACGCACCGAGTGATCGACCTTCTCCAGTTCCTGCTTGACCAGCGGCGCAATGACCAGCCGGCGGTACTGCGCCATGATCTGGAAGCGGTTGTTGAGGATCGCCATGGCCGTGTCCATGTCCAGGTGGCCCTTGCCTTCGACCCGGTGGGCGATCGGCGCAACGCGCTGGACCTTGGCCAGGCGCAGGAAACTGAAGACCTTGATCCAGGCCCGGCCCAGGTCGAACTCCCATTTGCGCACCGACAGCTTGGCCGAGTTGGGGTAGGTGTGGTGGTTGTTGTGCAGTTCTTCGCCGCCAATCAGGATGCCCCAGGGCACCAGGTTGGTCGCCGCGTCGCGGCATTCGAAGTTGCGATAGCCCACGGCATGGCCCAGGCCATTGACCACGCCGGCGGCCCAGACGGGGATCCACATCATCTGGATGGCCCAGATGGTGATACCGATGGTGCCGAACAGCAGCAGGTCGATGACGCCCATGATCGCCACACCCAGCAGCGGAAAGCGGCTGTAGAGGTTGCGCTCGATCCAGTCGTCGGGGCAGTTCTTGCCGTAGATGCGCAGGGTCTCGGGGTTTTCCGCCTCGGCGCGGTACAGCTCGGCGCCTTTGCGCAACACCGTGGACAAACC
The DNA here is from genome assembly GCF_023701885.1 of Pseudomonas sp. CG7. Classification (NCBI taxonomy): domain Bacteria; kingdom Pseudomonadati; phylum Pseudomonadota; class Gammaproteobacteria; order Pseudomonadales; family Pseudomonadaceae; genus Pseudomonas; species Pseudomonas sp. CG7. Next base: position 2,428 of record NZ_JABAEE010000147.1, read on the forward strand.
CTTGATGACCGGGCTGTGGGGGTCATCCTCGGTTTCGCATTTGGCGTGGTGCTTGCGGTGGATGGCGGTCCACTCGCGGGTGTTCTGCGCCGTGGTCAACCACAGCCAGAAGCGGAAGAAATGTTTGAGACCGGCGTTGAGCTCCAGGGAGCGATGCGCCGAATAACGGTGCAGGTAGACCGTGACGGCAATGATTGTGACGTGGGTCATCAGCAGGGTGACTGCCACCAGTGACCAGGCCGACAAGCCAAGAAAACCTTCGTACCACATAGGCTGTAGGGCCCTCGATAAAGATAGAAACCGCCGTTGCATTATCACCAGCCCCACAGATAAAACCAGTCGGCCTTTCAGATAAGAGTGGCTGAATGTTTCTTCCTCTATAATCCCGTCACTTTGTAGGGACATGGATGGCCGAATGCCTGCCTATCAACGCAGTGCCGTGCGCGTAGCGCTGCTTTACCTCGTGCTGTCAGTCACCTGGCTGCAGCTGATTGGTTATTTATTGAGCAGTTTCTTCGATCAATTCGCTGACAGGCAGCGTTGGCTGCTGATCAATGGTTATGCCTGGGTGCTGCTCAGCGCCGGGCTGATCTTCCTGGCCCGGGCACGGATCTCGCGGTTTTTCGCCAAGGGTGAGCACGGCGTCGATCGCGAGCGCCTGCGCCAGGCCGCGGCCGTCTTCGATTGCACCCGCGAAGGGGTGTTGGTGACGGACCGCAATGGCTTGATCGTGCATGTGAACCGGGCGTTCATGGCGATCACCGGTTATGCCCGGGACGAAGTACTGGGCCAGCGCCCCAATCTGTTCAAGTCCGGTCGCCATGGGCCGGAGTTCTATCGCGACATGTTTGCCGCCCTGACCGGCCAGGGCGAGTGGAGCGGTGAGATCTGGAACCGACGTAAAAGTGGTGAGATCTATCCGCAATGGCAGACGATTCGTGTCATTCACGACGATAACGGCCAGGTCAGTCATTATGTCGCGGTATTTTCGGACATCAGCGCCATCAAGGATTCGGAGCATGAGCTGGCGCACCTGGCCCATCACGACCCGCTGACAGGCCTGCCAAACCGGCTGCTGTTTTCTGATCGCGCGGAGCAAGCCGTGGCTTCGGCGCAGCTTCACAAGCGCGGATGTGCGCTTCTGCTGCTGGATCTGGATCATTTCAAGAACATCAACGACAGCCTTGGGCACAACGTCGGTGACGAGTTGCTCAAAGGCGTGGCCGAGCGTTTTCTCGGGCTGTTTGCACCGGGTATAACCCTGGCGCGACTAGGCGGTGACGAGTTCGCGGTGCTCGCGGAAAACTGCTCGCAGCCAGGTCAGGCGGCGGCCTTGGCCCGGCGTATCCTCGATGCACTGAAAGAGCCGGTACAGCTCGGCGACCAGTCCTTGTTTATCAACGCAAGTATTGGCATCAGCCTGTTCCCCGGTGATGCCCTCAGCGCCGGGCAATTGCTGCGCAACGCCGACTCGGCGCTGTTCAAGGCCAAGAGCGCCGGGCGCGACGGCTACGCCCTGTACACCGAAGAGCTCACCGCCCACGCCCAGCAACGGGTCGAAATTGCCTTCGAACTGCGTCGCGCGCTGCAACAGCAAGAGTTGCGTGTTCATTACCAGCCGGTACACGACCTGGCGAGCAGCCGTTTGATCGGTGTCGAGGCGCTGGTGCGTTGGGAGCATCCGACGCGGGGGCTGGTGTCGCCCGCCGAGTTCATTCCCATCGCCGAGCGTACCGGGCTGATTGCCCAGATCGACGCCTGGGTCATGGACCAGGCCTGCCGGCAGATGTGCCGGTGGCAACAGGCGGGTGTGGCGCTGTCGTTCGTCGCCGTCAACGTCTCGAGTCGGTTGTTTGCCCGTCGTGAGTTGTATGACCAGGTCGCCCAGGTGTTGCACGACACGGGCCTGGATCCGGCGTGTCTGGAGCTGGAAGTGACGGAAAGCGCGGTGATGGAAGACCCGGAGGTGGCGCTGGAGCAGATGCATCGCCTGCGGGAGTTGGGCGTGCGGCTGGCCATCGACGATTTTGGCACGGGGTATTCGTCGCTGTTGCGGCTCAAGCGTTTGCCGGTGCAAAAGCTCAAGATTGATCAGGGTTTTGTCGCGGGGTTGCCGTGGGATGAGGACGATGCGGCGATCGTCCGAGTGATCATTGCCTTGGCCCATAGCATGGGGATGCAAGTGCACGCCGAAGGGATCGAGCAGCGCGAGCAAGCGGCGTTTTTGCTTGGGCTGGCGTGTGAGCTGGGGCAGGGCTACTGGTTTGGCCGGCCCGTGGCGGCGGCACAGTTGGATTGGGAGCGGGCGCCGGTTATTGCTTGATCGCCAGTGGTATTGATGTTGGTTGACCCACCGCCATCGCGAGCAAGCTCGCTCCCACAATGGATGGGCGTTGAATTTGAGATTTGGTTCGACGCAGGACCCTGTGGGAGCGCAATGCTGTTCACTCAAGGCAATCGATAAACCCGTGGCGAGGGAGCTTGCTCCCGCTGGGCCGCGAAGCGGCCCCAAAACCTGCCAATTGCGGCGTATCAGACACACCGCACCCGCCGGTTTACGACTGCTTCGCAGCCGAGCGGGAGCAAGCTCCCTCGCCACAGGGTCATCATTTTTCTTAAGTGAACGGCATTACCTGTGGGAGCGAGCTTGCTCGCGATGGCGTCGGCCCAGCTTGCATCAGAGCAAAGCGCTACCCCTTGGCACCAGGCGCCGCCATCTCCTGGGGTTCCAGATGATCCAACGCCCGCTCGACCAGCAACTGCACCCCATCGGCCATGCGGCTGATCGCCAAGGCGACGCAGCGGCGTGAGTCATCCACATCATCAGCCAGGTCGGCGGCGATGGTGCTGATGGAGAGCAGGTCTTCGGAGGCGTTGGCCAGCAGGGTTTCGGTGTCGATGTGGGGGGACACGATGAAGAGTTGGTTTTTGTCGGGTTCGGGCGGTGAGGCGGGCTTGGGCTTGAGGTAGTAGTCGAGGGCGCGGGTGGCGGCGTCATCGAGCTTTTTTTCTTCCTGCGCTTGGACGCGAGATTTGTGGCCGCTTTGCGGGGGATTCGGAGTTGCTTTGAACATAGTGAAAATTCCTGGAAGTGGAGCCGGCACCCTCCGATTGCACGTCGAAAAATGGGTGGCAGCTGTACGTAGGTGTGCAAGACCGGTCCAGGAACCCGGCAGACCCGAAGGTCTCCCACGCGCAGCCGCCATAACAGTCGGCGAGCATAAAAAAATGCTCGGCGAATAGCCATAACGAATGCGTTCCTGGATCGGACTTGCACGTCCGTATCACCGTTTTTGCGATGACGAACAGAGGTTAGCGGCGCTCGAAAGCGCTGCCTAGTTCATGAACAGCCCGGCGTGTTGAAGGAAATGTCCGAGGGTTTGGCGGGGAAAAGCACCAAAAGATCGCAGCCGTCCGCAGCTCCTACAGAAATTGCCACATCTCCCAGGCGGTTCTTCGGGAGGCGGTGTGTCAGATGAGCAATCAGGGGGCTGATACACCGCTATCGCGAGCAGGCTCGCTCCCACAATGGATTGGTGTTGAGCTTGAGATTCGGTTCGACTCAGAACCCTGTGGGAGCGGGCTTGCTCGCGAAGGCGGCGTGTCAGTCGACATCAATATGTCTGATCCACCGCTTTCGCGAGCAAGCCCGCTCCCACAATGGATTGGTGTTGAACTTGATAGTCGGTTCTACACAAAACCCTGTGGGAGCGAGCCTGCTCGCGATGGCGTCGGCCAGTTTGCATCAAAGCAAGGCGCTACACCTTGGCACCAGGCGCCATCTCCTTTGTTTCCAAATGATCCAATGCCCGTTCGACCAACAACTGCACCCCATCGGCCATCCGGCTGATCGCCAGGGCGACACAGCGGCGTGAGTCATCCACGTCGTCAGCCAGGTCGGCGGCGATGGTGCTGATGGAGAGCAGGTCTTCGGAAGCGTTGGCGAGCAGGGTCTCGGTGTCGATGTGTGGGGACACGATGAAGAGCTGGTTTTTATCGGGTTCGGGCGGTGAGGCGGGCTTGGGCTTGAGGTAGTAGTCGAGGGC
>NZ_JABAEE010000148.1:0-6457 GCF_023701885.1 Pseudomonas sp. CG7
CAGGTTCTCGAAGTTGCCACCGGTCGCACCGGTGATGGTGGTGCTGACGGTACTGCCGTTGTTGTAGACGTCATTGGCCGGTGTATCGACGTTGACGGTGCCCGTGGTTTGGCCAGCAGCAATGGTGATGACCGAGCCATTGCTCAAGGTCACAGTCACCGGAGTCTGGGCCGGGTTGGTCAGTGTGGCGGTGTAGGTGATTTGCCCGCCTTCGGTGACCGTATTGCCCGCGCTCAGGGTGACAGTGGTGGTGTCGACGGTGTCGGTGAGCTGAGTCACGGCCGGCGTAGTGGGCACGGTCACGGCGATGCCGGTGCCGCCGGTGGTGCCGGTGACGGTCACGCTGATCTGGCTTGGGTCGTTGTAGACCGTGTCGTTCGGCGCCAGTGGAACGTTGACGCTGCCGGTCAGTTGGCCAGCCGGGATCACGATGACCGCGCCGTTGGACAAGGTTACGGTCAGGTTGGTCTGCGGCGCCTGGGTCACGGTCGCGGTGTACACCAGCACGCCGCCGGCCTCGGTCAGGGTCGGCGTGGCGCTCAGGGTCATGGTCGCATTGAGCACGGCGTTGGCGGTCGTATCGGCCGAGGTATCGCCACCCAGGATGTTGTCATCGGTGGCCGCCGCCGCAGCGAGGCCTTCGGTTGGGAAACCGACGGTAGGGTCGACGCGGCCGGCGGTGGCATCCAGCACCACAAAGCTGTGGCCGCCACCAGCGGCGCCCCCCGTACCTGCGGCAGTGGCGCCGGCGGCGGTGGCTTCCAGGGCAGTCGTCGGGTCGACGCCCGCGGCGATGGCTTGTTGCAGTTCTTCTACCGACGGCGCGGCTTGGGCGGTGGCTTGTGCCAGGTCAGTGGACGAGTCCGGAGCATTGGCGCTCCACTGGGTGTCGCGGCCCAGGTCCAGGGTGCGGCCATCGGCCAGCTCCAATGTGACGGCGCCGGCAGGGCCGGTGTCCAACTGGTCGCCTACGTTCAGGCGATCGCCTTCAATGAGTACGCGCCGGATGCCCTCTGGGGATACGACGAAAACCTGACCAACAATGCTTTTGACAACGGCAATAACACTGCTCATTGAAGACTCTCCGGGTGCCGCGCTCAGTAGACTTCCATGGACCCGGCGGCTTTTAGGCAGCAGCGGTCTGGACGTTCATGTGTACAAGGTAAGGTTATTTGACGCTTTTATTTGTCAATATTTTGGCTGTTTTTCCGATCATTTTTGTTTGTGCCAAACTATTGACCTTCTGCTGGCCATCCTAAACAATTGCCAACGTAATGTCACATTGATATTTAAGCGGCGACCTGTTCTTTCAGTGCGTGTTCCTGCTCCTGTTTTGAACTTTCCGACATACGGTCATTCCGGTTGCCATCATCCGATGCAGCGCCACGTTTCGCTGTGATTCAAGACAAGAGTTCTGGGAATAATCCAACCATGCGTTCGCACCTGCTCAAGGCTTTACCCTTCGTCCTCGCCGCCAGTTTCGTACAAGCACAAACCTTGCCGCAGGCCATGCAACAGGCTTTGGATGTCCATCCTGAAATCCAGGCCGGCGTGAACAGCCGTCTTGCGGCGGATTACCAACTCAAGGCGGCCAAGGGCGGCTACCTGCCTAGAGTGGACCTTGCAGCCGGATATGGCCGCGAAGGCACCGACAGTGTCACCACCCGTTCGGGCGGTAATAACCATTGGGAAACCCTGAACCGCAGCGAATCGAGCCTGCGCTTGTCGCAAATGGTTTTTGACGGTTTTGCGACGTCCAGCGAAGTCGGGCGTCAACAAGCCACCGTCAATGCCCGTGCCTATTCGTTGCTGGACGCCTCCGAGCGCACCGGTTTGACAGTGGCCCAGGTTTACCTGGACGTGCTGACCCGTCGTGAGTTCGTGCGCCTGGCCGAGGAAAACCTCAAGAGCCATGAACGCATCTTCGACCAGATCAAGCTGCGCACTTCCCGTGGCGTGGGCAGCGGCGCTGACCTGGACCAGGCCGAAGCGCGCATGGCCCAGGCTCGCAACAACTTGATCACCGAACAAACCAACCTGGCCGATGCCGAGACCAACTACCTCAGCGCCGTCGGCCAACTGCCCGATCAACTGGAGCGTCCTGCCGATTTTCTGGCATTGCTGCCGGCCAACCTGACCGAAGCCCGCGCCCAGATGCTGGAAAACAGCCCGGTGCTGCGTTCGGCCGAAGCCGACATCGCTGCCGCCGAGCAACAGTATGAAGCCGCCAAATCGAGCTTCTACCCGCGCTTCGACGCCGAGGTGGGTCGCACCGCCGACAACGACCTGGACGGCCAGAACGGTCACAACAATGAATGGCAAGCCATGCTGCGCATGCGTTTCAACCTGTATGCCGGTGGCAGCAACAAGGCCGACCTGGAATCCAAGTCGTACCTGTCCAACCAGGCCCTGGACATCCGCAACAACGCGCTGCGCCAGTTGAACGAAGAACTGGGCCTGGCCTGGAACGCCTTGAACAACGCCAACGCCCAGGTACCGGTCGCCCAGCAATACGTAGACCGCAGTGCCAACGTGCGCACCGCCTACCAGAAACAATTCAGCCTCGGCGAACGCACGCTGCTCGACTTGCTCGACAGCGAAAACGAGCTGTTCAGCGCTTCCCGTCGCCTGGCGGAAATCAAGAATGTGCAGCTGTTCACCCAGTACCGGATCAAGGCAACCATGGGCCAGTTGTTGAAAAGCCAGGGTGTGGTCGCGCCGTTGGCATCGGTTGTGCAGAACGACGTGAAACCCAAGGTCCAGTTGCCTGGGATGAATTGAGTCCTACCAGCCGTTTTAATCAGTCAGAGTGCCGAGCGTGGAATCAGAAGTCAGTCCAGTCGAACTAGTTCATGACCCGCGCACGCTGCACGACGACCCGCTGCTGGACGGTCTGCTGGCGCTCTGCATGCTGCATCAGAAGCCGGCCAGCGCGGCGATGCTCACCACCGGCCTGCCGCTGCCCAAGCAACGGCTGAGCGTCGAATTATTGTCGCGCGCGGCAGCCCGTGCCGGTCTGCAAGGGCGGGTGTTGCAACGCAAGCTCGAGCAAATTCCGACCATCGCCATGCCGGCGCTGCTGCTGCTTAAAGACGGCCGCAGCGCCGTGCTGCTGGGCTGGGTCGGTGACGACCAGGCGCGATTGCTGCTCAGCGAAAGCGACGGCGGTGAGGTGACGGTCAGCCGCGAGCTGCTGGCCGATGACTACAGCGGCAAGGTGTTCTTCGCCCAACCGCAGCATAAATTTGACGTTAACCACGGCACGCTCATTCCCCGGGCGCGTTCGTGGTTTCGCGACACCCTCAAGCGCTCCCGTTGGCTGTACGCCGATGCCATCGCCGCCAGCCTGCTGATCAACATCATCGCCATGGCCGCGCCGCTGTTCGTGATGAACGTCTACGACCGCGTCGTGCCGAACCAGGCCGAATCGACCCTGTGGGTATTGGCCGTCGGCATCACCGGCGCCTATGTCTTCGACCTGATCCTCAAGATGCTGCGCAGCCTGTGCCTGGACCTGGCGGGCAAGAAAACCGACTTGATCATTTCGGCGACGCTGTTCGAGCGCATCGTCGGCATGGCCATGAAACACCGCCCGGCGCGGGTCGGCAGCTTTGCCCAGAACATCCATGAGTTCCAGAGCCTGCGGGACTTCCTCGCCTCGCTCACCCTCACCAGCCTGATCGACTTGCCGTTCACCCTGCTGATCTTCATGGTCATCGCGATTATCGGTGGGCACCTGGTGTGGATTCCGGTGCTGGCGTTCCCGATTGCCCTGCTGATCGGCTATGCCTTGCAGAAGCCATTGGTCGCGACCATGGAGCGCACCATGGCCCTGGGCGCCGAGCGCCAGTCGAGCCTGATCGAAACCCTGGCCGGCCTGGACGCGGTGAAGGTCAACAACGCCGAGAGCGAACGCCAGTACCAGTGGGAGCAGACCATCGGCACCCTCAGTCGCCTCGCACTGCGGGTGAAGATGCTGTCCGGCCTGGCGATGAACATCACCTTGCTGATCCAGCAATTGGCCGGGGTGATCATGATCGTCTTCGGGGTTTACCTGATCATCGCCGGCAACCTGAGCATGGGTGGGCTGGTGGCCTGCTACATGCTCAGCGGCCGCGCCCTCAGCCCGTTGGCCTCGCTGTCGGGCCTGCTGACCCGTTACCAGCAGGCGCGGGTGACCATGACCTCGGTCGACCAGATGATGGAGCTGCCCCAGGAGCGCAATTTCGACGAGCGCCCGCTGAGTCGCAAGGTGTTGCAGGGCGCCGTTGAATGCCGGCAGTTGAACTTCACCTACCCGACCCAACAGAACCCCGCGCTGAAGAACATCAACCTGGTGATCAAGCCGGGCGAGAAAATCGGCATCATCGGCCGCAGCGGCTCGGGCAAGAGTTCCCTGGCCAAGTTGCTGGTGGGCCTTTATCAGCCCGATGACGGCGCCTTGCTGGTGGACGGCGTGGACATCCGCCAGATCGACGTCAGCGAGCTGCGCTACAACATTGGCTACGTGCCCCAGGACATCCAATTGCTGGCCGGGACCCTGCGGGACAACCTGACCTCCGGTGCCCGTTACGTCGAAGACGAACTGGTGCTCCAGGCCGCTGAGCTGGCCGGCGTGCATGAGTTCGCCCGCCTGCATCCGCAAGGCTATGAACTGCAAGTTGGCGAGCGCGGGCAGAACCTGTCTGGTGGCCAGCGCCAGAACGTCGCCCTGGCTCGCGCGTTGCTCCTCAACCCGCCGATTCTGCTGCTGGACGAACCCACCAGCGCCATGGACAACACCGGTGAAGAACGCTTGAAACAGCGCCTGGCCGCCGTGGTGGAAAACAAGACCGTGCTGCTGGTGACGCACCGGGCCTCCTTGCTGTCCCTGGTGGACCGCCTGCTGGTGATCGACCGTGGACAGATCCTCGCCGATGGCCCGAAAGCCGCTGTCATGGAAGCGTTGAAGAAGGGGCAGATCAGTGTTGCTTAAATCAGGTTTCAAGGGCGCTGTGGGTCGTTACTTCAGAGGCTCCGACTCACTGCATGGCCAACCGCTGCCCGAGGACAACAAAGCCCTGATCGAGGACGCTCCCCGGGTGGTGCGCCTGACAATCTGGGGCATCATCGGCTTCTTTGTGTTCCTGGTGCTGTGGGCCAACTTCGCCGAGATCGACGAAGTGACCAAGGGCGACGGCAAGGCGATCCCCTCGTCCAAGATCCAGAAGATCCAGAACCTGGAAGGCGGCATCGTCGCTGAGCTGTTCGTGAAGGAAGGGCAGATCGTCGAGGCCGGCGCGTCGTTGATTCGCCTGGACGACACGCGGTTCGTCTCCAACGTCGGTGAGACCGAAGCGGATCGCCTGTCCATGCTGTTGCGAGTCGAGCGCCTGAGTGCCGAGGTCGATGACCGGCCGCTGAACTTCCCGGCCGATGTGCTCAAGGCGGTGCCGGGCCAGGCCGCCAGCGAAGAGTCCCTGTACATCAGCCGTCGCCAGCAATTGCACGATGAAATCGGTGGCTTGCAGGAGCAGTTGATCCAGCGCCAGCAGGAGCTGCGCGAGTTCGTGTCCAAGCAGGCGCAGTACCGCTCCGGCCTGGCGCTGCAACGCCAGGAAATCAACATGTCCGAGCCGTTGGTGGCCCAAGGCGCGGTGTCGCCGGTGGAAGTGCTGCGGCTCAAGCGCGCCGAAGTCGAGACCCGCGGGCAACTGGACGCCACGACGCTGGCGATTCCTCGCGCCGAATCGGCGATCAAGGAAGTGCAGCGCAAGATCGACGAGACCCGCGGCAAGTTCCGCAGCGAAGCCCTGACCCAACTCAACGAAGCACGTACCGACCTGAACAAGGCCCAAGCCACCGGCAAGGCCTTGGAAGACCGCGTGAGCCGTACCCTGGTGACCTCGCCGGTGCGCGGCATTGTCAATAAACTGCTGGTGAACACCATCGGCGGCGTGATCCAGCCCGGCAGCGACCTGGTGGAAATCGTGCCGCTGGACGACACCCTCCTGGTGGAAGCGAAAATCCGTCCCCAGGACATCGCCTTCCTGCATCCTGGCCAGGACGCCACGGTTAAATTCACCGCGTACGACTACACCATCTACGGTGGGATGAAAGCCAAGCTGGAACAGATCGGCGCCGACACCATCACCGATGAAGACAAGAAAACCACCTACTACATCATCAAGCTGCGCACCGAACGCAGCCATCTGGGCACGCCTGAAAAGCCCTTGCTGATCATCCCTGGGATGGTGGCGTCGGTGGACATCATCACCGGCAAGAAAACCGTGCTCAGCTACCTGCTCAAGCCGATCATCAAGGCCCGGTCCGAGGCGTTGCACGAGCGGTAGCACCGAGTCGCCAGGTCCAGCGATATCTCTGTGGCGTTCCCGAAATCGTTGTGGGAGCGAGCTTGCTCGCGATAGCAGTGTGTCAGCGACAGATGCGTGTCTGACCTGACGCCATCGCGAGCAAG
>NZ_JABAEE010000149.1:0-5878 GCF_023701885.1 Pseudomonas sp. CG7
CGACGAAGAACTTGACCATGAACTCGCCGACGGCCGAGTCGATGTTCACCGACTGGTCGGTGACTTTGGTGAGGGTCATGCCCAAGGGCATGTCTTGGTTGATCCTGGTCGTCTCCGCATCCAGGGCCTTGCCCAGGTCCAGGCCGTTCCAGCCTTCACGCATCACGACGCCCAGCAACAGCGCGTCTTCACCGTTATTGCGCACCAGGAACGTGGCTGGATCCTCGTAGCCACGCTCGACGGTCGCCACGTCCGAGAGCTTGAGCGTGCGCCCTTGAATCGCCAGGGGCGTGTCGCGAATTTTCGCCAACTTATCGAACGCGCCGTCGACCCGAAGGAAGACCTGCGGTCCATTGGTTTCGATCGAACCGGCTGGCGTGAGCGAATTCTGGCTGTTCAGCGCCGCGAAGATATCCTGGGGCGAGACGCCCAGGGTGGCCAGCCGATCGTGGGAGAAGGAAATGAAAATACGCTCGGCCCGCTCGCCGATGATGTTGACTTTTTTCACCCCCGCCACGTGCAGCAGGCGCTGGCGCAACGCTTCGGCATCACGCACCAGCAATCGCTGCGGCTCGCCCTTGGCTTTCAGGGCGAACAGCGCGAACGTCACATCGGAAAACTCGTCATTGACCATGGGCCCGATGACACCCGCGGGCAACTTGAGCGCTTCGTCCTGGAGTTTTTTGCGCGCCTGATAGAACTCCTCCTGCACCTGCGAAGGTGGCGTTCGATCGACCAGCGACACCATGGTGAAGGCCAGGCCGGGACGGGTGTAGGTTTCCGTGCGGTCGTACCACTTCAATTCCTGCAAGCGTGTTTCAAGCGGTTCGGCGACCTGGTCCTGCATTTCCTGGGCGGTTGCGCCCGGCCATGCGGTGATGACGGTCAACTGCTTGACCGTAAACGGTGGGTCCTCGGCGCGCCCCAACTGGAAGAACGCCAAGGTCCCCGCGACGGCGATCAGGAAAATCAGAAACACGGTAATGGATCGCTCGCGAACGGCGAGTGCCGACAGGTTGAGGCTCATGGACGGCCCCCGGCAACCTTCACGTCACCCGGTTGCGCCAGCCGCACTTCTTCACCCTCGCGCAGCAGATGGGCGCCGAGCCCGACAATGCGCTCGCCCACGTTGAGATCACCGGAGACGCGCGCGGCGTCGTCGCTCAGCCCCAGGACTTGCACAGGTCGCCAGATGACTTTCGCCGGTTCGCCGTCAATGCTCCATACGCCGGTACCTTTTCCCGAATCATAAATGGCCGCTATCGGCACTTGCAGCGCCTGCCGTTGCGCGGAACCTTCGGCGATGCGCAGCGTAACGGTCGCCCCCAGCGGTGCATTGGCCAACGCCCCCTCCAGCACATACCGGGCCTCGAAAGTGCGCGTCACGCGGTCGGCCGAATCCGACAGCAGCCTCAACTTTGCGGTGACGGCACCCGTGCTAGCGCCATAAAGCGTCGCCTGGGCGGTGGCGCCTGCGGCAGGTCGCAGGGTCTCAGGCAACTGCACAACCGCTTCACGCTGACCGGCCCGCGCCAGTCGAACCACGGTTTGCCCGGGGCTGACGACTTGCCCGGGTTCGGCCAGGGTGTCCATCACGACACCGTCGGCATCGGCAAGCAGCACGGCATAACCCGATGCGTTCCGGGCGACGTCAGCCTGGGCCTGCGCGGCGCTGAGGTGGGCCTTGGCGGTGTCGGCGGCGGCTTTGATCTGGGCGTAACCCGATGCGGAAATAGCGCCTGCGGCGACCAGATCGCGATAGCGCGCTTCGTCATCGGCGGTCTGCTTGTCCCGGGCCCTGGCGGCAGCGACTGCTTCTTGCTGGGCTCGGGCTTGCAACCCCAGGTCGATGGGGTCGAGGCGCATGAGCGGCTGACCGCGTTTCACCGCCTGCCCGGTATCGACCAAACGTTCGAGCACCTTGCCTGACACCCGGAAGCCCAGGTCACTTTGGACACGAGCGGCCACCACGCCAGTAAAAGAGCGCGTGGCGTCGGACGATCCCTGGACCTGGGCGACCCGCACCAACGGGGCAAGGGTGCGCGGGTCTTTGGTGGCGGAGGAATCGCCACACGCCGTCAGGACGAGCGGCAACAAGCAAGCGGCAAAGGTGACAGGTCGGAGCCGGCGCATAGGTTCCCTTTTTGGCAAATGTGGACAGAGAGACCGCATTCTCAATCTCGTGACCATTACTGTCAATGGTCACAATCCGATTCACATCCTGATCAATCTTCCGCATAACCTTTATTCAGTCACATTACAAAGTTTGCCCCATGAGTGCTCATTGACAGAAAGTGACCACAATATAATATGGTCACAATTCATCCACGACTCCAGGAATCCCAATGTCGCCCCTACGCCCCGCTGCTTGGTTGGTGAGCTTCAGCATGATGGCAGGCTGCACTGTCGGTCCGGATTATCAACGTCCAGACACTGCGCTCGCCCATCGTTACCTGGGCCAGGCCTCTGTCGAGCAAAGGGCCGCAGCGACGCCGGCCAGCCTGGCTACATGGTGGGAAGGTTTTGCCGATCCAGTGCTCAGCGACCTGATTGCCAAGACGCTCGAGCAGAACCTGGACCTGGCGCAGGCATCGGCCCGTGGCACCCAGGCGCGGGCCGGCCTGGGGGCTGCCAATGCGGCGTTATTGCCCTCTGGAAACATCAACGGCCAGGCTGCGCGCGCGTATCAATCCGTGGAAACGCCACTGGGCCAAGTGCTGGACTCGACACCTGGCTACGATCGCTACGGCAGCGCCTACGAACTCAACCTGGGCGCCAGTTGGGAAATGGACCTCTTTGGCGGCCTGCGCCGTGGACGCGAAGCGGCGCTGGCCGAGTACCAGGCCAGCGAGGCAGGTGTCGCGGCCACACGCCTGGCTGTCGCCGCACAGACTGCCGACCTCTACATCACAGCTCGGGGACTGCAGGCGCGGCTGGACATTGCCAACCGACAAGTCAAGACACAGCAGGACCTGTTGGAGAAAGTCCAACTGCTCTACAGCAAGGGCCTTGCGGCCAGCTATCAGGTTCACCAGGTCGAGGGCACCCTCTCGCAGGTCCAGGCGACGAGGCCCGTGCTGCAAACGGGCCTGGACGCGGCCATGAACGCCCTGGATGTCATGCTCGGCACCCCGCCCGGCACCTATCGCGGGCAGTTGGCAAATGGACGGACCATCCCTTTGGCGCCACAGATAACGACCATGGGGGCCCCTGCCGATCTATTGCGCCGCCGGCCAGACCTGATCGTGGCCGAGCGTCGTTTGGCCGCCTCCAATGCGCGTATCGGCGAGGCCGTCGCCGAGTACTACCCGAAATTTTCCCTCAGCGCGTTACTGGGCAGTGCCACGGCAGGTTCCGCCGGCCACCTTTTCAGCGGTGATGCCAGCCAGGCGGCGGGCGCGCTGGGGCTGCGCTGGAGGCTCTTTGACTTTGGCCGCATCAACGCGCAAATCGACCAGGCCAAGGGGCAGGAAGCCGAAGCGCTGGCGGCTTATCGCCAATCCGCACTGCGCGCCACCGAGGACGTCGAGAACGCTTTTTCCGCGCTGGTGAATCGAGAATCCCAGGCGAACACCCTCACCCAGGGCGAAACCTCGCTGACGCAAGCCCGCCAATCGTCGTTCATTGCCTATCAAAAAGGCACCGCCAGCCTGATCGACGTCCTCAATGCCGACGCGACGCTGCTGCAGGTCTCCGACGCACGGGCGCAAGCACGTACAGAATCGGCACGGGCCGCGGTGGCGGCATTCAGGGCGCTGGGTGGTGGCTGGCAGCCTGCTGAAGGCCAGCCGATGGCGGCTCGCTGACTGAATTCGCCCTCCTGACCAACTATGTGATTGGTCACAAAAATGGCGGATCCACTCAAGAGAACGGCACAGCCGTAACAGCCGGTACTGATGCGCGGCTACCGTCAGTCAAAGCTCACGGCATGAGGCTACGCAAGATGAGATTGCAGGTAAGCGTGGGGGCGTCGTCGACGTAATCGAGGTTGTGTTGCAACAGCAAAGGATTGACGAACGGCCGCAGCGCCAGATGGATCGCGTCGACCGTCTCATCCAATGGCGTCTTGCGCTCGAACTCTCCAAGCTCCCGCCCCTCACGCACGATCTGCAGCACGAAGTTCTTGATCCGTGCGTTATAGACTTGCGAACTGGGCCAGCGCTCCGACGCGGAAAACGCCGCAATGTCATAGAGCTTGCGATCATTGAAAAACAGGTTAACACCCGTAGTGATCAAGGCCTTGACCAAGCGGCGAAAACGCTCCGTCGCCGAAAGCCCATCTTCACTGATGGCCTGCTCCACCGCCGCGACGATTTCGGCCAGGCACTGGCTACAGATGGCCTCGCCAATCGCTTGCTTGGAGTCGAAGAACTTGTAGATGTAGGCCTTGGAGAAACCGATGGCCTTGGCCAGGTCGGACACCGTGGTCTTGCCATACCCGTATTGACTGAAATGCTCATTGGCCGCCGCGACAATCTGGTGGCGAATCTCATGATCGGCTGGGCCGCGGGTACTGGGCGAAGGTAGGGATGGCTGGTTCATGGGGGCAGCTTACGCATCCTGAAGATCGTTGACAACTTTGTGACCATTACTAGGTATCGTCACAAAGCGCCAGATTAAACGCTTTTGTCGATGCAATGATCTATACCTTCAGATACACGCAGCCAGGCCAACGCAACAGACTGGCGTGTCCTGATAAAACGACTGTGGCGAACCCACTCGGGGTGCGCCGCATCACATAAAACGGCCTGCAGCACGCTGTTTCCGGCGCCGCCCCGTAGAATGGCGCCCACTTTCCAATGCCTGAAGTATCGACCATGAGCCTGAGCAAACGCGTTTTGAATGTTCCCACCAAGGCGCTATCCAGGCTTTGTCTATTGATACCGTTGCTGGTGGTGCACAACGCCGGCGCTGAAGCCTTGGAAATTGAATTGCACATTCTCGAGGCTCCGCCCCTGACGTTCGTCAACGATCCCAGGGGCTACGGCATCGTGGGCGATGTCGCCGCGGCAGCCATGACCAAGGCTGGCTATACGGTAAAGATCCATGTGCTTCCCTGGGCCCGGGCACAGAAACATGTCAGTGAAGAGCATGACCACTTGATCACGCCTCTTTCGCGCATCCCCACCCGAGAGGATCGTTTCACCTGGATCGCCTCGATCATGCCCATGGAGCGAGCTTTTTTCAGTCTTGAACGACGGGTGAGCAGCTTCGCCCAGGCCAAGGAAACCTACCGCAAGATCGGCGTCGGCCTGGGCAGTGCACAGGAAGATATCCTGCGCACCGAAGGCTTCAGCGATGAACAGATCTACCCGCTGGCCATTGGCGACAATCCCGCCCAGATGCTGTTGATGGGGCGTATCGATGCCTGGTTCAACGGCGTGCCGGAGAGTCGATACATCTGGCCGAAGGTGTCCAAGCGCAAACTGCTCATGAGCAAGGTCGGCAGCAGCGCCGACCTTTACCTGGCCTGTTCGAAGCAATGTTCGCCAGAAATGGTCGAGCGTTTGCGCGAAGCGGTTGAAGCGCTTCGCGCGGATGGGACCATCAAGCGTGTCCATGACCTGTATCTGCCGCATTAGGCTTGGGTCAAGCTCACCCGGCGACCATCAATAAGCTTGATAACAAGAAAGCAAAGCCTGCTTCTTGGGCAACCCACTCACTCAAGACTTGCCGAAGCCAATGTGGGAGCGAGCTTGCTCGCGAGGGCGGTGGGTCAGTTGGCGGTGAGGTCGGCTAGGCAACCGTCATCGCGAGCAAGCTCGGCTCCCACAGGGGTTCTCGGGTGTTTCCAGACCTGATGCCGGGCACTCAACCCCGCGGCGAGGGAGCGTGCTCCCGCTGGGGCGCAAAGCGGCCCCAATAAGCTGCATGCGAT